>CALFIU010000070.1 GCA_937877455.1 uncultured Bacteroidales bacterium | reverse complement strand
GCCCGCCCGCATTGATGTCGATTCAAATGAAATTGATGTGTTGTTTCTCAATATTTCGTGTTTTTCATAGTAAAAAAAAACAGCCCACCGAAAAAAGATTCGATGGGCTGAATTATTTAAAGTTTTATAAAAAACTACAATTTAGGACCAGCAGCAACAAGAGCTTTACCTGCTTCGTTGGTGGTGTATTTTTCAAAGTTTTTGATAAAGCGAGCAGCCAAATCTTTAGCTTTGGTTTCCCATTCAGAAGCGTTAGCGTATGTATCGCGAGGATCGAGGATAGCTGGATTTACTTTTGGCAAAGAAGTTGGAACTTCAAAATCGAAGAATGGAATCTTCTTTGTTTCAGCCTTGAGGATAGAGCCATCGAGGATTGCGTCGATAATACCACGAGTATCAGGAATAGAAATACGTTTTCCAGTACCATTCCAACCAGTGTTAACGAGGTATGCTTTAGCACCTGATTTTTGCATTTTCTTAACAAGTTCTTCAGCATATTTGGTAGGATGAAGTTCCAAGAATGCTTGACCGAAACAAGCAGAGAAAGTAGGAGTTGGTTCGGTGATACCGCGTTCTGTACCAGCCAATTTAGCTGTAAAACCAGACAAGAAATAATATTGAGTTTGTTCTGGAGTAAGAATAGATACAGGAGGCAATACTCCGAATGCATCAGCCGAAAGGAAGATAACATTCTGTGCCGCAGGACCTGCGCTCTTGCCGTGTACTTTCTTAACAATATTTTTGATGTGGTCGATTGGGTAAGAAACACGAGTGTTTTCTGTTACGCTCTTATCAGCGAAATTGATTTTGCCGTTAGCGTCAACAGTAACGTTTTCCAACAAAGCGTTGCGTTTGATAGCACCGTAGATGTCGGGTTCGTTTTCTTTAGAAAGGTTGATAACTTTTGCATAGCAACCACCTTCGAGGTTGAATACGCCTTCATCGTCCCAACCGTGTTCATCGTCGCCGATAAGAAGACGTTTAGGATCGGTAGAAAGGGTGGTTTTACCTGTTCCAGAAAGACCGAAGAAGATAGCAGTGTTTTTACCTTCCATGTCGGTGTTTGCAGAGCAGTGCATTGAAGCAATACCTTTAAGAGGCAAGTAGTAGTTCTGCATAGAGAACATACCTTTTTTCATTTCGCCGCCATACCAAGTGTTGATAATAACTTGTTCTCTTGAAGTGGTGTTGAATGCAACACATGTTTCAGAGTTAAGACCAAGTTCTTTGAAGTTTTCAACTTTGGCTTTAGATGCATTGTAGATTACAAAGTTGGGTTCAAAGTTTTCAAGTTCTTCTTTGGTAGGTTGAATAAACATATTTTCAACAAAGTGAGCTTGCCAAGCAACTTCAACAATAAACCTAACTGCAAGTCTTGTAGCTTCGTTAGCACCGCAGAATGCGTCAACAACATAAAGGTTTTTGTTAGAAAGTTCTTTTTTGGCGATGTCTTTAACCTTAGCCCAAACTTCTTCAGACATTGGGTGGTTGTCGTTTTTATAAGCGTCAGAAGTCCACCATACATTGTTGTGCGAATTTTTATCGTCAACGATGTATTTGTCTTTAGGCGAACGGCCAGTGAAAATACCAGTCATTACGTTAACTGCATCGAGTTCGGTTTTTTGACCTTTTTCGTAGCCTTCGAGAGCGGGATTAACCTCTGCATTGAAAAGTTCTTCGTAAGAAGGATTGTGAGCTATTACCGTTGAACCAGTAATGCCATACTTTGTTAAATCTAATTTGCTCATTTTAAAAAGTTTATTTTTATTTTTAAAAAGTTTTCAAAAATTCGTTTTTCCGCTTGCAAATATACAAAATATTTTTGTTTATTTTCTTTTTTGTAGCAACATTTTGTTAAAAAATTGTTAATTTTGATTGTTTAGTTGTTTAGTTTTTTGTTTTTCAATTAATTATAAAAAAAAATAACCTCCATATTTCTTGTTTGTTTTAACAAATTATAAATTTTGGTATAATGCCTAAAAAAATGTTTTCTACACCTTTTTATTTTATAACTTTGCGGCAAATTTTAAAAACATTATGTGGTTTATAGATTTAATAACAGGAAACGGCATAGCACATTCAGTATTGCTGTTGGCTTTCGTAATTGCCTTGGGTATTTTTTTAGGCAAGATTAAAATCGGAGGTATTTCATTAGGCGCAACGTTTATTTTGTTTGTGGGTATTGTTTGTGGTCATTTTGGATTAACAATGGATCACACACTCATAAATTTTATGCGTGATTTTGGACTTATCCTTTTTGTTTACGCAATTGGTATGCAGGTTGGCCCGGGATTTTTTGAATCATTTAAAAAAGGTGGTTTAACGCTTAACCTTATTGCTACTGGAATTGTATTTTTAGGTGCAATTATTGCTTTGATAATTCATTTTATCACAGATATTCCTACACCTACCATGGTTGGAATTATGTCGGGTGCAGTAACCAACACACCTGGGCTTGGTGCTGCACAACAGGCTTTTAAAGATATGACTGGAGATGTTGATAATACAATGGCTATGGGTTACGCAGTGGCATATCCGCTTGGTGTTATTGGTATTATTTTGTCGATGATAGTTGTAAAAGTTATTTTTAAAGTAAATTTTTCAAAAGAAAATAATGATATTGAAAACGCTGGCGAAGACGATAACAAAAACGCTGTTTCACAAAGTGTTGTAATAGAAAATCCTGCAGTTTTTTGTAAAACAATACTTGATATGGTAAAAATGTTACCAAACACAATGTTTAGGATTTCGAGATATTGGGATATGGAGAAAAATGAGATTTCGCTCGCTACTCCAGACACCATTTTGAAAAATGGCGATAGAATATTTATTGTTGCCAATCCCGCAGATATTGAAAAAGTTACTGCTTTTTTTGGAAAATCTGTTAATATAGAACAAAATAATTGGGTAACAGCAAATACAAAATTTATCAATCGCAGAATTGTTGTTACCAAACCCGAACACAACGGCAAACGCCTTGGTAGTCTTCACTTGCGCAGACTTTATGGTTGTAATATTACACGTGTAAGCCGTGCTGGTGTTGACCTTGTTGCAGATCCCGACCTTGTACTCCAACTTGGCGACCGTGTTAATGTGGTAGGAACCGAAACCGCCATTGATGGTGTGGAAAAAGTTTTGGGTAATAGTATGAAACGCCTTGAGCAACCAAACCTTATTTCTATTTTTATTGGCATTGCTTTAGGTGTTATTTTTGGAAGTATTCCTGTAGTAATTCCGGGTGTTCCTCAACCGTTTAAACTTGGTCTTGCTGGTGGTCCGCTACTTATCGCTATTCTTATTGCAAAGTTTGGATACCGTTGGAAACTTGTAACTTACACCACACAAAGTGCCAACATGATGATAAAAGAAATTGGAATTTCAATCTTTTTGGCTTGTGTTGGTATTAATGCAGGTAACGGTTTTGTTGATACGATTTTAAACGGCGGATTTTCGTGGATTGGATATGGTTTTATAATAACATTCCTTCCGCTATTGATAATGGGCATTATTGCGCGTAAGTTCTGTAAAGTCAACTATTTTACGTTAACTGGTGTTATTGCAGGTAGTTATACCGACCCACCTGCACTCGCATACGCAAACAGCCTTACTTCAAAAGACGCTCCAGCAGTTGGTTATGCTACGGTTTATCCGTTGACAATGTTTTTCCGCGTTCTTTTGGCTGAACTTATGGTTCTGATTTTTTAAAATATATCATTTGGAAATTGAAAATATTGAGTTTTCTCATTTTTTCAGTTTCCAATTTTTTATTTTTATAGATGAAACTTTTGCTTCATAGTTGTTGTGCTCCATGTTCTGCACCAATTTTAGAAAATCTTGAAAATCAAGGTATTAAACCAACTATTTTTTATTTTAATCCTAATATTTTTCCCTTTTCAGAATATGAAATAAGGCGCAATGAAATAAAAAAATATGCCCAAAAAATAGGTGTAAACTTTATTGAAGGCGAATACAATCATAAACGTTGGCTTAATGAGGTTACGGGATTAGAAAACGAGCCTGAACGTGGAAAACGATGCTTGCAATGTTTTAAATATCGGTTGGCAGAAACCGCAAAGATGGCTGCAAATTGTGGTTGCGATACCATAGCCACATCGTTATCAAGTTCGCGTTGGAAAAGCCTTAATCAAATTGACGAGGCAGGAAAACAAGCCATTGAAGGTTATGAAAATTTGAATTATTGGGCAAAAAATTGGAGAAAAAACGGTTTGCAACAACGTCGCAACGAGCTTTTAAAATCCAATGGGTTTTATAATCAATTATATTGTGGTTGTGAATTTTCGCAAAAAAATACACGTCATTTTCATTTGAACAACGAATTAAACGAACAAATTAATTAAACAAATAATTTAAAATCAACAAGTTAATTTTAAATTTTACGAATTTAACAAATAAACTTACACTATATTTATATTCGTTTAATTCGTTGTTAAAAAAATCAAATGAAATCGACGTGAAAAAAATATGAAAAAAAATTTGGATAATCAAAAAAATTAATACCTTTGCAAAAGTTAAACAATGCCACCTTAGCTCAGTTGGTTAGAGCGGTTGTTTCGTAAACAACAGGTCGTCAGTTCAACTCTGACAGGTGGCTCTTGAAACCGCAAATAAGCGGTTTTTTTTATGCAATTATGCTATTGAAAATTAATTTAAAAAATTAAAATTTTCAAATGCTTTGCTCAAACGCGTTGGAGTTTCTTTGATTGCAGTTTCTAAATCTGGAGTGTTGTCAAAAAGCTCTATAATTTCAATATTCTTGTTTTGTTTCATTTTGTTTTGCGATGTTCCACAAACAATTATAACTTTTTTGTCCAATTTTTTACAACGGTTTATAATATTGCCAACAATTTTGCCACTTTCTGTTTGAAAATCAAAACAGCCTTCACCAGAAATAACGGCATCGCTTTGACTTGCCAAACTGTCAAAATTTACGGTTTTGAGAACCAAATCGGAGCCGCTGATAATTTTTGCGTTGAGAAAAGCTGTCATTCCCGCTCCTATTCCTCCGCCTGCGCCACCACCTAAAATTTTTGAAACATCTTTTCCAAGATCTTTTTTTATTACATCAGCCAAATTTTTTAGACCTAATTCCAAAATTTCCACTTGTTGTGGTGTCGCTCCTTTTTGAGGTCCAAAAACTTTTGCCGCTCCATTTTGCCCAAACAACGTATTAGAAACATCTGCTGCAACAAAAAATTGAGTATTTTCTGTTGGATTATTTTTAGGAACAATAATGTTTGCAATTTTTATCAAGTTTTTGCCATTAGGAATAATAAAATTTCCGTTTTTATCCAAAAAATTGAATCCCAATTCGTTTGCAGCTCCACAAAATCCATCAACGGTTGCTGTTCCGCCAACTCCAACCATTATTTTTTTTGTATTTTGTTCCAAAGCTTTTTTTATTGTAATGCCAAGCCCCCAAGATCCAGACAAAAGTACACTTCTATTTTGGGGTGAAATTAATTTAAGTCCAATACTTTTTGACGATTCAATAATTGCAGAGGTATTGTCTTTGGATAGCAAAAAATTTGACATTATCTTATTGCCAAGAGCATCAACTGTTTCGCATTTTATCTGATTAAAATTTCCGAGTGTAAGCATCGAATTTAAAAAGCCATCGCCACCATCAGATACTTCAAGTATTTGAGTTTCAATATTTTTACGAATAAGTATTTTGGCTATTGCTTCACCAATTTGTTTTGATGTAAATGTGCCTTTAAATTTGTCGCAAGCAATAAGTATTTTCATTTTTTTTATAAAAAAATAAAACCGCTTGAATTACTATTCCAAGCGGTTGGCGGAGAGAGGGGGATTCGAACCCCCGGTAAGAATTGCTCCCTACGCAGGTTTAGCAAACCTGTGGTTTCAGCCACTCACCCATCTCTCCGTGAATGACGTTGCAAAAGTAGATAGTTTTTTCTAATTTCCAAATTTTTTTGATACTTTTTTTGTAAAATTTATTTATAAAATTGTTATAATGTTGATATTTAACTTGTTGCCTTAATTTTTTTTAATATATTTTTTCTTGCGCTTGCCACTGCTGGTTTCAAATCGTCTGGCATAATGCTTAATAATGTTAATAATTCATCGTTTAATGGCTCAAAAAAACGGCTTTGATTGTATGCAAGTTTTATGCATAACGCGGCAATTCCGGGTGTGGTATTTTTGTTAGTAATCATGCCTAAACAAAAATCTACAAAGTTTGCATCTATATTGTTTTGTGAATATTGTAAACGTGTTAAGATGCTTAAAATTAGTCTTTTAAGGGTAGTTGATGTTGTATTTATTGCAAGTTTTTCCAACTCACGACGTTTTGTTTCAAATGGTAAAAGTGTTTCTTTTTTTATGTGAGTTAATATCCAAGCCGCATTTTCGGCTATTCTTAAATTGCTGCTATTCAATATATTGAATAAACTTTCAATAATTGAACTATCAATCTGCGAGATTTTGCAAATTTCATCGATTTCTTTTTTATCGATTCGTCGGTTTAATTGTTCAGCTAAATTCATTTTATTATTTTTCATCCTCTAAATTAGCCAACACTAACAAATTTTACAAAAAAAAGTCCAGAAAGGAAAGCCTTCTGGACTAAAATTTTCTTATAAAAAGTTTTTTACTTGTTGGAAATTTCGTGGAGTTGCATAAGTTTTCCGCCAGCGTTTACTATTTCGCGAGCCGAGAAATAGAAGAAAATTTCGTTTAATGCGTTTTCGTCGCTATCCGAACCGTGAACAGCATTGTGTTGCATTGATTCGGCATATTTTTTTCTGATTGTACCTTCTTCAGCTTTAGCGGGGTCTGTTGCGCCCATAAGTTTGCGCCAATCAGCCACTGCATTATCTTTTTCTATAACAGCAGCGTAAATTGCTCCTGAAGTCATAAATTCTACCAAACTATCAAAAAATGGTTTGCCGTTGTGAACATAATAAAAAGCTTCGGCTTCTTCTTTGCTGAGTTTTAATTTTTTAACAGCAAGAATTTTAAATCCAGCTTCCGCAACTTCTAAAAATATTTTTTGTGCGTAGCCATTTTTTACCGCATTGGGTTTTATTAGCATTAAGGTATGTCTTCCGCTCATTTTGTTTTGTTTGTTTTTTATAATTATTTTAACTAATTTTGCTCGTTGAAAACTCTGCAAAGGTAATATAATAGTTAAAAAACAAAAAAATAAAAATGAATTTGTTTGAAAAAAATTCAATAGAAGAAATAAAAGAATTGCTAAAATCAGCAAAAAATATAGTAGTAACGGCTCATTTTAATCCCGATGGAGATGCGTTGGGTTCGGCGTTGTGTCTTTATAACATATTGAAAGATTCAACTAATTGCCATGTAATTTTTCCAAATCATTTCCCAGACACATTTGGTTGGATGCCAGGCAGCGAGAATATATTGATTTATAATGCCGAACAAAATGCTGATATATTGGCCAATGCTGATGTTTTGTTTTGTCTTGATTATAATTGTGGTTCACGTGTTGAAAAAATGCAGAAAAACCTTGAAAATTCGCCAGCTATAAAAATTATGATAGATCATCATCCATCGCCCCAGCAGGATCTTTGCAAATATGTTTTTAGTGATTCTCAAGCTGCGGCAACATGCGAGTTGCTATATTTTTTCTGTGTAGAGGTTGGTTTAAAAATTAATAATGATGCTGCACGATGTCTTTTTACTGGTTTAACAACCGATACGGGTTGTTTTCAGTTTAATAGCACAAGTCAACGAACTTTTGAAGTGGCAGCCAAACTTGCCTCCTACCCCATCGACCGTGCTGAAATAATTCACCATATATTTGATAGCTATTCTGAAAGTAGAATGAGATTGCAAGGATATGTTTTGCAACGTAAAATGCGGGTTTATCCTCACTATCATGCGGCTTATATTGCCCTTTCGTACGAAGAAGCAGAAAAATTTAATTATCAAGTTGGTGATTCTGAAGGGTTTGCAAATTTACCACTTAGCATCGAAACCGTTAAATTTTCAGCTTTTTTTATGGAGAGAGATGGAATTATACGGTGTTCTTTTAGGTCGAAAGGAGATTTCAAGGTTAATGAAATTGCCGAAAGATATTTTAATGGTGGTGGACATGATAATGCTGCTGGAGGAAAAAGTTATAAATCACTCGACGAAATTGTAAACCGCTTTATTTCTATTTTACCAAAGGTTACAAAACCACTTCGCGAGGCCGATAAAGCCGAAAAAAAAGCGAAAATAAAACAAATTAAAGATGAAATTGAAAATAATAAATAGTATTTTAGTTGTTTTGGCTGTTATATTTTTGGCTTCGTGTTCAAAATCAGGAAATAATAAGCAGCAAAATCAAAAATACGATATGTTTAACAAAAATTTGATTACAGCCAACAAATATCTTGTTAAAGAAGATGCCGAACATATAAAAAATTATATCAAACGTCGCAATTGGCAGATGATTGACGGCGAAGGTGGTTTAAAATACATGATAACGTCGCATGGCGAAGGTGATAGTGTTAAACTTGCTCCAAGTTTAACTATGGATTATAGAGTTGAACTTCTTGATGGAACTCTTTGTTATTCGAGCGAAACAGACGGTTCAAAACAAATTGTTTTTGGAAGTAGCGAAATGGAACCAGGTTTGATACGCGCTTTTCAAACTCTTTGTCATGGCGACAAGGCTGTTTTTATACTTCCGCCACATTTTGCAAAAGGGCTTATTGGCGATATGAATAAAATTCCTCCACATTCTGTTATTGTTTATTTCTTAGAAATAAAATAATTGATTTTTTGGAAGTTATAGTTTATAATTAAATGAAATTAACAAAACTTTTTCCTGTACTTTTTGCTGTTGCAATTTCGGCATTGTGCGGATGTTCTGGGAATTTTACAATTAAAAAAAAAGAGGCTGAAGTAATTATTCGGCCTCTCTTTTTTTATTGTTTTAAATAATTGTTGCAACAATTATAAAGTTGTTTTTCCAGTTCCTGTGGTCTTCAAGGTTGTTTTTAGTGTGGTTTTAACCTTTTTGTTATAAAGGTTATATTGGTTTGTGTCAAGAATTTTTTTCAATTCGGTTTCATACAAAGTAGTTTTACCTGCATCGGTGGTTTTACCTACAACCACATCTTGATATTTGTTGTTAAGGGCTTCTACTTTAGTTTTTTGAGTAGCAGAAAGGCTAAGTTCTTTTGCCATAATTGCATTGGCTTGTTTAAGTGTTGTTTTTGATGTGGATTGTCCAAACGAAAACGAAAGACCTAATACTAATGCCGCAGCGGTTAATAATAATTTTTTCATAGTTAATATTTAAATTTTTAAAGTTTAGAAAAATAATTTTGTTCTAAATTTATAACGCAATTTTTTTGCCATTATTTCATAAAAATCATAAAATCTTAAAATGAAATTGACACAACTTTTTTTTATGGATATTACAAATACACTTTTTGTAATTGGTTTTATTCGCTTAGTTGAATAAAATTTAAATGAATTTGGCTTGTAAATTAATATTTTGAATATTTATTTAAGCATAAAAATAATTTTCTAATTCTATTAACAAAATCTTAAAAAAACGTTTACTCAACACAAAGTTTGGCACAATTTTTACAATATAAATTGCAAAAAAGTAATTTAATTTTGCAATTTAGTAAAAACTATAAAAAATGAGTGCCAAAAAAAATACAAGTGTTTGGGGATTTTCGGCAAAAGTGTTAATATTTATACCGTTAATAGCCGTCATTTTGTTGATGACATACCCATTTAGTTATGCGAGCGATTTTTCATTTAAAGAAAAAAACGATAGTATAAGCGATATGCAATGGGCAGATTCTGTTTTCAATACAATGACACCAGACGAAAGACTTGGCCAACTTTTTATGGTTGAAGTTAGTAGCAAATGGAAACCATCAGACCAAAGTTACAAAGAAATTGAAAGTTTCATTACAGATTTACATATAGGAGGACTTATATTTTTTTATGGAGGTCCAGTTCGTCAAGCAGATATGACAAATAAATTGCAAAGTCTTTCAAAAATTCCGCTAATGGTGGCGCAAGATGGTGAGTGGGGGCTTGGAATGAGACTCGACAGCACTGTTTCATTTCCACGTCAATTGATGCTTGGCGCGGTAACCGACAACGAAATTGTGTATCAAACAGGCTTGGAAATTGGTCGTCAATGCAATCGTGTAGGTGTTAACATAGATTTTTCGCCTGTTGTAGATTTGTATAACAATCCTAAAAACAGTGTTATTGTAAATCGTTCGTTTGGAAGTGATAAGAAAAACGTTGCAGAAAAAGCGTTTGCAATGATGTCGGGAATGCAAGACTGCAATGTACTTACAACAGCAAAACATTTCCCTGGTCATGGCAACACCCAAACCGATTCGCACAAGGCTTTGCCTGTAATAAACGATAGCCGAAAAAGTTTGGAAGAATTTGAATTATATCCATTCAAATATTTGATAAACAATGGGATACGTGGTGTTTTAGCAGGACATCTTTTTGTTCCAGCCTTAGATAGTGCCGATAACATACCAAGTAGTTTATCAAACAAAATTATTTCTGGGTTGCTCATCAATCAACTAAAATTTAATGGACTTGTGTTTACCGATGCTTTGAAAATGAAGGGAGTTTCGGCCAATTACGATGCAGGCGAAACAGAATTGAAGGCACTTCAAGCAGGTGTTGATGTTTTTTTGATGCCAACCGATTGTCGTAAGGCATTTGAAACAATAAAAAATGCTTTGCAAAAAGGAGTTGTAAGTCAAGAACGTATCGACCAAAGTTGTAAAAAAATATTGTTTGCAAAAAAGCAAATGGGACTCGACAAGTTTATGAAAATTAATACAAACAATCTTTATAACGACCTTAACAATGATAATTCGGCAGCTTTAATTCGCAAAATTTCTGAAAATGCAGTTACTTTAATTCAGAATTATGATTCTATTTTGCCAATAAAAAATATTGTTGACAAAAAAATAGCCGCAGTTTGTGTAAGCAATTCGGGACAACTTACAGCTTTTGAAAATAGATTGAAAAACTATGCAGAAATTTCGTTTTTCCAAATTTCAAAAAATGCCACAAAAGCAGAATTTGATAATTTGCTTTCAAAACTCAAAGGTTTTGATTTGGTAATACTTGGGCTTCATAATGGTAATCCATATCCGCCAAGGTTTGGTTTTCCAGATCTTTTGGTTTCTTTTGCCGATAATCTTGCAGAACAATGCAATACTATTTTAGATATTTTTAATAATCCCATAAGTTTCAATAGATTTAACAATCAATCTAAGTTTAAAGCAGTTGCCATAAGTTACGAAGACGGCGCAACAGTTCAAGATGTATCGGCACAATTGATTTTTGGTGGGCTTGAATATCGTGGAAAATTACCCGTAAAAATCAACGATAACTACTTAGAAAACATTGGTTTTGAAACTACAAAAATACGATTGAGTTATGTAGCACCAGAATATGTTAACGCCAACGAAAGTTTACTTTGTCAACTTGATTCGCTAATATTTGATGCCATAAGTCAACACGCATTTCCGGGTTGTCAAGTGCTTGCAGCTGTTGATGGAAACGTATTTTACAATCGTTCGTTTGGAAATTTTACCTATTCAGAAGCGCGTCAAGTTTGTTCTACCGATTTATACGATTTGGCATCGGTAACAAAAATTGCAGCCACAACGCCAGCACTAATGAAACTCTTTGACAATGGCAAGTTTTCTCCGTCCAAAACTCTTGGTAATCAACTACCTTCGATGCGAGGAACCAATAAAGCCAACTTGTTATGTCGAGATATTCTTCTGCATCAAGCACGACTTCAACCTTGGGTTTCGGTTTGCAAAAATGCATATTCTAAAGCCGTTGGACTAAATCCTGAAGTTATTTCACAAGTGCGAGATAGTTTTTTTAATTTACCTTTTAGCAATGATAAATTTATAACAGAAACATTTCGCGACAGCGTAAAGAAGTCGATTGCAAATTCAAAACTCTATAATTCAAAACGTTATATTTATAGCGATATTGGATTTTATCTTATGCAGTATCTTGTTGAATATCAAGCAAATACTACAATTGATAAATATGTTGAGCAAGAGTTTTATAGTCGCCTTGGTGCTAAAACGCTTGGATACAACCCCACAAAAAAATTCTCAATAGAAAAAATTGCACCAACCGAAAATGACAATAATTTTTGTCGTGGGCAAGTACAAGGATATGTTCAAGATTTTGGAGCTGCATTGCAAGGCGGAGTTGCAGGTCATAGCGGACTATTTTCCAACGCAGACGATTTGGCCAAACTAATGCAAATGTATGCTAACGGTGGTGAGTATGGTGGGGAAAGATTTATAAAAAAATCTACTTTAAATTATTTTACGAGCCGTCAATGCGCAACCAATCGACGTGGACTTGGATTTGATAAAAATACTTCTGATGGAACCAAGGGTCCAGCATCAAGGTTGGCATCGCCCGAAAGTTTTGGACATACGGGTTTTGCTGGAACATTTGTTTGGGCTGATCCTAAATACAACATTGTTTTTGTATTTTTATCAAATAGAGTTTATCCAGATGCACAAAACAATAAAATTAAAGCACTTGGAATTAGAAAACGTGCACACTCATTAATTTATCGCTCGTTGTTTGAAACCGAAAATATTCAAAATTATGTGTCGAAATAGATAAAACGGTAAATTATTTGCAGTAAAAAATAATAATGCAAAAAAATAAATTATGGAAAATAATATTACACCCGACATATTAAAAATAAACGCATCGTTTGACACGCCAGAAGTTGATTTTGATGCAACAACAGGAATTTTAAAAATTATTGGCAATTCTTATCCCGAAGATCCAGTTCAGTTTTATTCGCCTGTGGTTGAATGGCTTAAAATTTATAGCCAAAAACCTGTAGAAAAGACTACTATGTTTTTGCAGTTTAAATATTTTAATACACCATCAACACAAATATTTTTGGAAATATTCAAAATATTGGAAACAATATACGAACAAGGATATATTGTTTCAGTGGAATGGGTTTATGAAATTGAAAATGAAGAACTTAAAGAAAACGGAGAAACATATTCAACACTTTATAATATTCCGTTTAAAATGACAGCTATAGAATATGATTAAGGGGAGTTCTAAAAATTAGATTTTTCAAGGCGTATGAAATCGAAAAAGCG
>CALFIU010000069.1 GCA_937877455.1 uncultured Bacteroidales bacterium | reverse complement strand
AAGAATACTTTACTTATTGATTTAGTCATTGAAAATCAATTAGTTAAAAATTTAACAAAGTTGGAATGATTTGATTGACAACGTGTTATGATACTTGCGAAAGTTTAGTTCTTTTATTTGACGATAGTATCAAATCTCACGGCAATTTCATTTTAACTTTTGAACAACGAATTAAACGAATACACTTCTGCATTTTTTTATTCGTTTTATTTGCTGCCGCTTGCGGCATTTGTTTAATGTAACTATCAATAAGACAAATTCGTTTAATTCGTTTAATTCGTCGTTAAAAGAAATCACCGTGATCAAATCTGAAAAAATAATGCAGATTTGGACGGTTTTTTATCGAAAAATGATTATATTTGCAGTTGAAATATATCACTAACATTTCATGCAATGGAAATTCGCAAATATCCTGTTGATACTCAGACGTTTGAGACAATAATTAATGGCAAATATGTTTATATTGACAAAACTGATTTTGTATATAGACTTGCCAAAAACTATCGTTATGTCTTTTTGTCGAGACCGCGACGTTTTGGCAAGTCATTGTTGTGCAGCACGTTGAAAGAATATTTCAGTGGCAACAAGGATTTGTTTAAGGGTTTAAAAATTGATGGAATGGAAAAGGAATGGGAGCAATATCCCATAATTCATCTTGATTTCAGTTCGTGCAAAACCACTGATATTAAGGCAATTAAGAAATATCTTTCTGTATTATTGGCAAAATATGAATATCAGTATTCGCTGATTTCAAAAAAAGATTTTGACAAGGAGATAAAAGGAAAAGTTGATGTAGAAAACATCTCGAATGTACGTTTGGGCAATCTTGTGGAGTCTATTTGCAAACAGACGGGCAAAAAAGTTGTTATAATTATTGACGAATATGACGCGCTGATGCTCAATGCGATACACGATGACGATTTGCAAAACAAAGTGCGCGAGCAACAGAACAATCTTTTTTCGCCGCTTAAAGAACTCGACCCGTATATCCGTTTTGTTTTCATCACCGGCATTACAAAATTTTCGCAAATGTCGATTTTTTCGACGTTGAACAACTTGCAGGACATCTCGTTGATGTCTGAATACGAAACACTCTGCGGTATTTCGCACGATGAATTATTGACGGTATTGAAGCCTGACATTCAGTGTTTTGCCGACAAAAACGGTTATACTTTTGAAAATACACTTAAATATTTCAAAGCAAAATATGATGGCTACAATTTTTCGCCAGATATGCACGGGGTATTTAATCCGTTTTCTGTAATCAAAGCCTTGAATGACAAGCAATTAAACGATTATTGGTTCAATTCGGGTACGCCGTCGGCATTGCTAAAACTTATCAACAAGTTTGACATCAAAATGGAAGATTACGAGGGAGTGGAATGTGGCGCGTCGCGATTCAACAAGCCTGTGGAGAAGGTTACAGACCTTGTGCCGTTTTTGTTTCAGGCGGGATATTTGACAATCAAAGGTTACAAAACGTATGACGACGAAGAAAACGTTTTGCAGACTTACACGTTGGGCTATCCTAATGGCGAAGTCAGAATGGCATTCGCAAATAGTTTATACACAGAGTATTACAAGGCTACCGAAAACATTCCGCTCAGAGATGCTTATATTGATTTCAAAATCAATGACGACCTCGACGCCTTCATTGAACATTTGAAAGTTTTCTTTGACGGTTTTCCATTTTCGCTCAACAATATGAATGAAAAGCATTATCATTCAATACTTTACACTGTGTTGACATCTTTCGGCGCCAACATCTCCGCAAATCAGGAAACCGCACTTGGCAAGGCTGATTTGATTTTGAGAATGCCCAAGGTAATCTACGTAATTGAACTCAAATATGACCGCTCGACAGAATCCGCAAAACGTCAGATGGCTCAACGCCGCTATGCAAAGGCATTTTTGGACGACAACAAGCGCATCGTAAAACTCGCCATCAAATTCTCGTCCAAGAAGAAAAATATTGTGGGGTATGAGGCGGTGGAGGAAAAGATTGGTTAGTACACTTCGACACACAAAAGTGCTATCGTTCTATTGAGCCTCTTACCCTCTCGATATCCACTGCAAAATTAAGATTTGCTGATGAGTATTCGCCTAAGCCTGCCGATGTGATTCCGATTGCTTCGCCGTAAGAGTTGATTAATGCGCCGCCGCTGCTGCCATGGTCTATCGGGGCGGAGATTTGGATTTGGTAATCTTCGTTGGGGCGGATTTGTGATATTTCGCCTGACGAAAATGTGTTGTCCAAGCCGAGCGGCGAGCCTATGGCATAGATTTTTTCGCCGACTCTTGGACGGTGGGTTGTCAGTGGAATATAATTGACGGATTTTGAAGTTTTTACATCAAAAACTATGTAGTCGAATTGTTGGCTTTTGGCTATGACTTTTGAGATTTTGAGCCTGCGGCCGTCGGTGAGGATGATTTCTTCGCCGCCCATCAAGGTTCCTTGGAAAACATGATAATTGCTTACAGCCCTGCCGTTTGCTGTTACAAAAAATCCCGACCCTTGGTAGCCGTTTGCACCGTCGGTTGTGTGGACTTTGAAAACCGCAGTATTGCATTTTGCAAAGACTTGTTCGCCCGTAAGCACAGTGCCGGACGGCTGGTTGCTTGGCGGCGTTTCTTTGGGCTGCTGAATGTTTGCGCTGCTGTTGTTGGTGCGAGTTTCCGTCCGCTGACGATACCGCGTGGAATTGTCGCGGCGGTCGTGGCGGCAGGAGGAAAACGCAACGAGCAATAATATGCAGAGGTAGATGGGTTTCATTGGTTGGAAAAAGGTCTAATTTTGGGGATGATTTGGATAACAAAGCGTTTGTTGAAAAATTCTTGTCGGTCACGGTCTTCACCATTTAACCCGCTGCCACAAATCATTATTTCGGTATTGTATTTGCGCAAATCGATGCCATTGTTGAGCCACAAAGTGTATAACGCAAGTGCACGCTCGTAACTGAGTTTGTACCACTGCGGCGAATCCTTATCCATTCTCAAATCTTCGCTGTTGGCACAGTTGCCTTCCAAAACCAATTGATATTTGAATTGTTTGTACTGCGAGAGTTTTTGCAACAAGTTTTCGATTTCGCGACCCACTTTGAGACTTTCATCTTTGTAATTGGTTTTAATTTCGGAACTCAATGGCTGGAAAATCTCTCCTGTAAGACCTTTTGCAATGTATTTTTGCGAATTTGGCAAATATTGGAACGTACCCGAATTTTGCAAATCCTTGAATTGTAGTTGCAATTCGTTCATTTTGTCCCAAATTTCTTTTTGATCGAGCAAATTTTTGTTTTGTTCCGTCAATTGGCGATTTATTTCTTCTATCTCTGCGGTTTTTTGTTTGTTGTAATTGTGCAACACTACAATTATCAGCACAAACAGAACCAGCATGATGAAGAACAGGCTCGTCATCAGGTCGGAATAACTTGTCCAGAAGTACGATTCCTTAGTTTTCTTTTTCATTTTTGTGTATGAAGTCTGAAATAAACACTATAAGTCCAGTCAAAGTAAACAAGAATGCTCCTAATCCACACAGTATTGTTGTACCATCTTCACGTGCATTAAGGGCTAAAATGCCACATAATACACCTACTGTCAACAAAACAATGGTAGGCGTGTAATCTTTCTTTTTAGGAGGATTAGGACAAATTGAATGCGAAATTTCAAAATCCAACCCTTGAATTTCGCTCAAAATGTTTGTTTCTACATTTTGAATTTTCTTCTCCAAATTTTGAACTTTATCATTCAAAGTCTTCATTTTCAGTGGCATACTCGAAAAATCTGAATTCTTGACAATATCCTCTTGTTTGGCAGCGAGTTTACGGAGTTCGGCGTTTTGGTTTTCAAACTTTTCGGAAATCTCTTGGACTGCATTTTCGGCATTTGATTCAAATCGTCCTGAAAGTTTGTTGAACACTCCAAGGTGTTGTTTATCGACTTCATCAATTGTTTCCAAAAACATTTGTTTGCGTTCTTCTACGGCGTTGATTTCCGAGCGGAAAAACTCGCCCATTTCCTCGAACATTTTTGTTCGCTGTTCTGATTTGTCGAGGTTGGCGTTGAGGGCGCGGACTTCGGCGATGTATTCTTGCGACGCGTGGAGCATTTGTGCTAAAAAGGTGATTTCTTCTGCACTGTCTTTCAACGCTTTGTAAACCTTGACGTTAGCTTTTGCCATTTCTGCAATGTCGAGTTGATTGATGACATTATAGAGTTCGGCTTGGTTTTTAGAAGTTTCGGCAACGAGCGAAAGCGTTGAATTAAGTTTCTGTGTGTTGTCTGCAAATTGAGAGTTGAACTCGGCAAGTGCGGTGCTCATTTTGTCCAAAGCCGTATTTACATCCGACGACATTGCTGGCAGCAAGTTTGCCTGTATCCAACTCAAAAACTGGTTTTTATCACCGGAGTTTTTGGCTTTTGCATTCTTGAAAATGAAAGTCAAAATTGTGGTTAATGTTATGCCGACGGCACTCGCTATCATCGCCACTGCAACGCCTTTGAGCATGTTTTCTATTGCTGTGGTTTCTACTGTGCCTTTTAGCAATTCGCTTAGTCCGTTTCCGATAAACAGTTCAGAAATGCCGATGATGATGCCGAGCATTGTGCCTATCAACCCTAAATACAATGTCGTTGGGATTTGGGACTGGATTTCTTCTTCCTTGGAGTCGCAGTTGCGCTCAACGATGTCTTGCATCAGGTGGTAGTCGTTGGCGCGATTGCCGTTGTTGGTGATGTAGTCGTTGATGCAGTCAACGATTACCTTGAAGGTCTTGTTGGCTTTTGGTTGATACACAATGGTGTTGTAGGACGTTTTGCTGTATTCATACTTGAAAACTTCCTTAAACTCGGTTATCTTCTTGTTGAGTTTAACGAAGATAACAGCCTGACCTACAATGATTGCGATGATTACTGTGATTAATAGTGCGAACATTTTAGAATAGTTTTAGTTTTGCTTTTTTGATGACGTTCCAACTTTCGGTGGCTGTGTCGTATTGGATTACGCCGGAAACGGCATTTTCAATGCGTTTTGCGGTTTGGTAATCGCCCGTCCAATCAGCGGCTGGCGTTAAAACAGAACTCCAATTTTGAATCGCCATTTCGTGATTGACGCTATAGAACTCAAATTCAAACGTGTTGGACGGATTGTGCAAGTCGGTGGCATTGGACACTTTTATCCGATAATAACTATCGTATTCGTCGTATGTGTCGTCTATTTTGCCAAATGAGCCTTCGCCAAGGAGACAGAGGTATTTGAATGATGTCTTATCTTCTTTCTCCCCAGTTTTTGGCTTTTCAACATAGACGGGCTCGACTACCTCTTTTTCGATGATTTTTTCTTTTGGTTTTTGATTTTGGAGTTTGTGCAACTGCGTTTCCGAACTTTGCTTTTGCATTTTCAGTTCTCGGATTTTGTCACGAAAGTCTTCGTTTTTGGTGTCGGCTCTGTACCATTTTTTTGCAAACAGTACAAGTAACGCAGTTTCAAAAATTACAATTAGAATCCAAATCCAATTGTCGAGAATTTTGGAGAAGAAAGATTTCTCGTCTCCATCTGTTTTTTTGGGAGTTGCATTTACCAACTTTTGATTCAAGGCTTTGATTGAATCAAGATACATTTTATTGGCATTTAGCAAAGAATCGATTTGACGTTTGAATACTTGAACGGAATCAATTTTTGCCTTTTCGTCATTTTTACCATTGTCGTTGGTCGTTTTCGATTGTTTGTCGACTTTTTCGTCCTTGCCTTTGGGTGTGGATTTGTACTTGTCTTGCATCTGTTTGATGAACTTATCCGCTATCTCATTGTAGGATTTTTTCTGTTCGACATTCAATTCCATAGCACCAAATTTGGTCTGTTTGAAATTAGAAAAGTCTTTTCCGTTGAATTTTAGTTTTTTGAAGTAATCAATAACAGGTTTGAAGGGTTCATCTCCGCCTTGACTTGTTTTATTGAACAGCTCTGAGGAAAAATTCTTGGTGTCCTTTTTCAATTCGGTCAAGAACTCATTTTTGATTTTTTCCCAATCTTTTCCAATCCTTTCTGCGTCCAAACTCTGCGCTGTGCAGAGTTGGAAAGACAGAACAAGGAGTGTCGTTATTATCAATAGATATTTCATCTGTGTTTTATCGATTATAATTGTTTATTACTTGTTTGGCAATCTCAGATGTCAGATTGTTGATTACACCTGAGAGTGGATAGAAAAACATTGTTTCTTCTATCTTGTCGGCTGCGTTCACCTCGTCGAGTTTTTGATGAAGGCGGTTTTCCGCATACGTTTTGATGTCGCGGTTGCAAACCTTTTGAGCCTGTTCGATGACATCTTGGTCTATGCCAAAACTATCACGGAATGACAGTTTGTCGTCGTTGAGTTCAAAAACAAACTTGATGAACTTTTCAGCCTCTTTCTGTACGTCGTCGATGTACTTGTCGATGTTGTTTTTTATGTCTTGGTATTTATAACTGTCGGCAAACGTGTTGGAATCCGTACCCAAAAGCACAGTTTTCTTTGCGTTGATTTCGTCGTAATCATCACGTCTGCCCATAATTGCCCCCATAGATGTGGCTTCTTTGGGTGTGTCCATAAGAATTACCGAAAGTCCGTCGGATGGGTAGTCGGTTTGGTAGATTCTCTCAAAAATTCGTTTTGTGAGGTTCTCCAACAGTTTCTTGTTGGGGGTCAGGATGTTGATTACTTTTGCTCCGTTGCCAGAGAAGCCGATGTGGCGTGGCATTTCCAATTGCTTGGCTTTCATCAGTTTCGCCAAATGATAGATGATGGCACAATAGAAAATCAAAAACGATATTTTCTGTTTGGTATCTCTCTGCAACTCGCTACTGAAATCGATGTCTATTTTCTTGTCTGTCAGGTCTTTATTGTCTTTCAACGAGAAGAAGAACGATGCAATGTCAGCCGAATTGTTCTTGTTTTTCAGGTCGTTGTAGATACTTTCGATGACAGAAAGACTGTTTTCTTTTAGTTTGCTTTCAATCTTATTGGCAAACTGCGATACAATGCCCGACAGTTCGCCCTCATTGTTTTCGTTCAAATCGCCAAACAATGTGTTGGAGGCAAAACGGAACGATGTTATGCACTTGATTTCGTTGTGATTGGCTATCACAATGTCTGATGTACCACCGCCAATGTCTATTGTAACAATGTTGCTGACATTGTTTTGTTTGGCTTTGTAATAGTAGTACGGAGCGACGGATTCGTTGATGTCAAACAAATTGGAATCCACGTCAGCCGAGAAGAACTTCTTATAAGCGTCTTCCCAAACTTGTTTGAACTGATCGCGGCGAGCCAAGGTCATCGAAAGCGGATATGTCCAAATGATTTTCACATTGTCCAATCGTCCGTCGTTGAGAACCACCTTGTTCCTCAATACAAAGAACAAAGATTCTATGAAACATTTGATTTTGTTTACATTGTCCGAATCGTTGCTCCACTTGAGGTTAGTAATTACGTCGTTGTACTTTGGTACAGCCTTTTTCTCGTAAAGGAAAGCGTAGTTGGCTTGTCCAAATGCAAAAAATGACTTGTTCCAATTGGTGTTTCTGCCAACAGAAAGTGCGGAGCGCATTGGGAATCTGGAAAGACAGCCTTCTCCAATGGTTTCTGGGCACAACTCTCTGAATATAGGTTCGATGGTCTGAACTGGCACATTTTTGCCTGTGGGTCCAACATTTACCTGCATGTCGGTTTGGGTTATTTCCATCGAGCCAGTTTTAGCGTTGTCGGATTTGCATACAACATGGGTGTTCGATGTTCCAAAGTCAATTGCAAACGTAAAATTGGAGTTTGATTGCTGGATTTTCGGTTTGGGCAGAAGTATTCCCGTTGCTTTTTCGTCAGAAATTCTTATGTACGAAATGTTGTTCTTCTCTATGCCGTACACCATGTTTGTTGCGCTATTCCTGTCGTTTTCGTTGCGCTTGGACATCTGCACGTTTTGAATTTTAGAGAAGTCAGTGTTGTAGAAATCGACAGTGTATTTTGAGTTGTCGGCACCCATTTGAGTTACCAGAGAAAATCTATAATGAGCATCTTCAGGTTTCTCAAAACGAACATTAGGCATTAATGCAAAAGCAAATTGCGCTCGTTTTGACACCATTCCTCCATCGTTGCTGCCCGTCTTGCCTCTGCCGTCGATTTTTGGCTCGCAGTTTTCGAAATAGATTCTTTCGTAGTCGATTGTGCCGCCTTTGACGGGGATGTGCAGCACCACTTTTACGCCGCCGGAGTTTTTACGGAACTCTATCATGCGGTCGTTGATGATGTCGTCGGTGGTGAAATACTCAAAAAACTTGTCTTTCAACGGCAGGAAATAACTTACGTCCTGCGGCTCGGTGTTGGCGTCAAAAAACGCCTGAGAGTTGAGTTTGTATGGCATTTTGATTATGCGGTCTTCGAGGAAGTCGCTGATGGCAAGGTATGGAATTTGCTCCGACGTTTGCGGCAGACGGCGTTTTGAAACCTCGGCAGTGTCCTTGTAGGGAGCGGGGTTGTTGCCGTCCCATTTGCCTTGCGTGAGGGTGAGCGTGCTGTATTTGGAGCCTTCTTCAACTGGCAAAACAAGTATTTTGTCGTTTGGCTTGCGAGTGGAATTAATCGAAAAGTCGCTTGTAATAGTTGCATTGTCGCTTTTTTGCTTGGTGTGGAAAGTCATTCCCGAAATTATCTCCACAACATTGTTGCCGTCGGCGGTGTAGAGGCTGTCGTAGTTGGAAACCGATGTAGCGTCCATGGCGGAAATCTCGTTCTTGGTCGGCACGTCAAGATTTTCGTATGTGAGGTCGAGATAGGCGGTTACTTCGGGAAAAAGGTCGGCAAAATCACGACGGCTCTTTTTGAGAGCAAAAAGGTATTTTATAAATTCCTTGTCGCGTTTTACGAGCGGATTGTAATCGTCGTCGAAAGGGAAATCGGTGTTGAACGGAATTTCCTTAGAAACATATTTCAAATCGTTGGCGATTGAGAAAAAGAGAGTTGCGGGCGATGTTGCGCCGAGAACGTCAAATTCTGTCTTGCGTTTGTCGCCAGTGTAGCCAAGGATGAAAAACCGCTGCATCTTGTCAAAATTGTATGCCTTGGCATCTTGGTCGAGGTACATTTTGAGGGTTTGTCCGAGGATTTTCTGTTTGGCAGAGCCGTTGAGAAGCGCATCAATATTGGAGGTCTTGTCCCAAAAGATGATTTTTACACGGTCGCTGTAAATGTTTGACTTAAAGAATATTTCGCCGATGTCGAGGCTGTCGGAGACCATCTTGTGGAAGATAGTCTTGCCGTCCAATTGCTTGGAATCCACCACGTTTTTGAAAGCCTGTTTTACGAGGTCGATACGTGCGAATGGCGACGGAATCGATGTTATTTCATGTTTGGCGGTTGCGCCGTTTGGGTCTTCTATTTGGCTGATGACATCGCTGCCATAGACCGCGCAATTCTGCCAGTCTTCCAAGGTGTCAACACCCGATGTATGTAGTCTAAGTACTTTTGACATAGTTAATTACGAATTAGAAATTACGATTTTTTTTCAGTTGTCAATTATTTTCAATTTTCAATTCCACGGCTTCTTTTGTCGCATTGTTGAACAGTCGCAAAAATTGTTCTTCGTTGGGTTGTTTGTCGTTTTTTTCGCCGTTGAGGAAATGGTCGATTAGTGCATACGAGCCGAATCGTGAGCCGTGTGGCGTGATGCCGTTAATAGTTTCAAAAACATCTTTGGTGTTTTTCTTGAAATTGAACGGCGAAAAACTCCGCTCTGTCGCGCCCATTTCGTAGAGCCATTCTTTGAAGGCGGCGGCAAATGCCATAAGGTCTTTGTAATAGTCGCTGCCCAAAAACGAATCGTTGATTTTGCGCATTTTTGCCCATGGCTGATAGTTGACTTGGGTGCTGATTGCGTTGTCAAAATACTTGATTGTCAAGTACATTTGAATAAGACGATTCTTGATGTTCTTGTTGGTTTCGCTTGATAGTTGGCTGAATGTTACTTCTTTCACATCATCCTTGATGCCAAACTCCTTGTGCTGGGTCTGGCGGATGTCGGGCAAGACGGCTTTTTCAAAATCCAAAATCGCGAGCGCGGCGACAAGTTCCACCAAATGCGCGGGATTTTTTTGGTCGCGGCCGCCTTCGCAGTTTTCGAGGGCGTTGGTGATGTTGTCGCCGATGTAATAAAGCGCGTCGAGCGAGTTGTTTGCGGAAATGTTTTTTTCGTAGTAGCCGAGCGCGGATTTGGTTTTCGACACGAATGTTGACGAATCAATCTCGCTGTCCGATTCGGATTTCAGGCTGAAATACGGCAAAACGGAAATTGCGCCAATCTTCGCATTGTTTATCAATTTGTGGTTTGGCAATTGGTTGTTGGTGCGGAGATTTTTCAACAGCAATGGGAAACCGCTTGCGCCTGTGCCGCCGAAAATAGACGAAACGATAAAAATCTTGTCGCCCTGTTGGAAACTGTTTGCGATGCTCTTGAAAGTTGAAGAATCTGAAAATTGGTTCAAAACCACCGAGCCTATGTTTGGATTGCCCTTGAAACCGACCTTCATATCCGAATTGAGATTTTTGTTGGAAAATAACGCCGCGCACAACGCCTTGTCGGAATCCTCCAAAGAATTGTAGCCGATGAAATCCTTGAACTTTACATTCTGTGTATTGTCAATAGGCAGGCGGTAGTTTTGGACGGCTTGCAGAATCTCCGTCTTGAAAAACATATCGCCGCTGTTGTCGGGATAATTGTTTTTGTTATGAATCTTGGTGTAGAGTTTCATAAACTCGGTGGCGCGGGTGAGGTCAGCCGCGTCTTGGTCGGGGTCGATGATGACAGGGACGATTGTGCTTTTGCACTCGACACCCGAAGCCAAAAGCATCGTCAGGGCTTTCAAAACCCTCGATCCCGTGCCGCCTATGCCGAAAACATATAGTTTGCTCATTTTATTCATTGTTTTTAGAATGGAACGTATTTGCAGTTTCGCGAGCCGTATTTCATCGGAATCGAAACGATGAGAAAGAATATTGCTGCGAAGATTGCGTTAGATAGTCCGAACATCAGACAATCCTGTGGAAGAATTAAATCTGGCGGAATAATATTGCCGTCCGAATCGTATTGATACATCAGGCAGTCGGGGATTGCGCCTGACTGCAAATCGGTGTTTGTGAAGTAAAAACCGATTGCAAAGTTGGTTGCAAAAGCCAAAATCATAAACAGCAACCAGTGCCAACGGTGGTTGAACCTCGGCGAATTGATTGCAAAATAGTAGATTGCGGCAAATGCGATAGAAGTTCCCAGCATCCACAAACCATAAAATGTGTGGTGCTCAGGGTCGGTACATTGCTGAGTTCCGCAATTGAATCCCCAAAGATAATCACCGAGTTCGGGGGCGTACATTACGCTTAGCCAATCATAAATGTAACTGAACATAGTCTTTATTTGTTTATATCGATTGATAATTCTGTGTAACTGTTTGTATTGTTGATGTTGAAAGCCTCCGCAATGCCGCCAACAATGGTTTTTAGTCCGTATGTTTTGTCCATTGCGGTATTGATGTCCAATCCCTCCGGGTCGTCGTAATCGTTAATCCAATTTGGTATTTTTTTCAGGAGTGATGTTTTAAGCGTCGTTTTTTTCACCACTGGCGACGAATATTTGAGCAAGAAATTTGAGCCGTTCTTTTGTATATAGAGTTCAAATTGCTTGTCGCTAAGCGAGTAGTTGTCAGGGCTTAGGAGATAGTTTTCGTCCAAAAGTGATTTTGAGAAATCAACATTGACAGCAAAAGTCATGTTGCCGTCCCTGCCTTTTTTGGCATTGCTGATGGCATGTTTTGCGTTGGTACGGCTGCGCTGAAATTCGCCGCTATGTGGCTGGACGCAATAGTCGGGCGTTGCAAAATTGTTTTCGGCGATGAAAAAATTTTTGACGTTGATTTTGCTTTCGGTGACGGATTCACGCATAGATTTTAATGCGTTTTTGTTGCCAAAAATCAGCATATAATAAGGTCTTTCAACGTTTTTGAGCATTGTTTTTGCATTTTCTCTGTTGTAATATAGACCTGAAAAATTGGAAGTAAGCCGCCAAAACATTACACCAGCGTTGGAATTTGCCTTCAAATAATTTGTGAAAATATTTTTGATTTTAATGCGCTGGTCTTTAAGGTATTCGTTAGCATTTTTACCTCTGCCGGGCGAGAAAATGAAGTCGGAAACTACAATCGCAACATCATTATTGCCGCTGTTTTTCGCCACCATTTCGATGATTTCGGCGATGTCGGTAGTGCCGCTTTTGCCGCCGCCGTTGCGCAATGCAGATGAGTTGTTTAAGCGGTCGAAAAAAGCGGTGATGTCGCTGCCTTTTTTTATTATCTGAGAATTGATGAAGTTGAGAGATATGCTCTCTGTGATACCTGTCGCCTTGATGTCCGAAAGGTATTCGTACATAGAATTTTTGAAGTCGTGGCTACCGTCAACGTAACCATACATCGAGCCAGAGTTTTCGATGTAAAGATTTATGTTGAATGAGTTAGACGGAGTAGGTTCGTCTGAACTTGATACTTCTTCGGGCTGAGGTTCTGTGATATTTTGCGCGTTGTCTGTTGCTGTTGCCTCAACTTCTTGTTGTTGCTGTATGTCTGTTTGACCACGCCTTGAACGACGTTCATTTCCGCCGCATGAGCATAGTAAAAATGCAGTGATTGCCAGTAATGTTATTTCCTTTAATATTTTCATGTTTACATATATTAAAAAATCTCACCTGTTTTTGCTACACAAAAAAAGCGCGGACGATGGATATTGTTTTCCGTCCCGCGCACTGAAGGCTCTGGCAAAGCCCATTTCGGTAAGAACGGACAACACCAAAGCCCACGCTTCATTTTTATGTATAAGCATATTATGCGCTTAATTCTACATAAAAAAGCGGTGAGCGTTTGTTGCCGTCCCGTTTTTATACCGAAATTGCACTTCAAACTGCCAGATTTTCAGCGCGGTAAAAACGTCAACGTATCAAACGCTTTTTTAATGTATGTAAAAAATCATCCGCTTCCGTCAGTGGAAGTTTCCGACACCGCAAATTTAATCATTTTTTTATTCTTTAATGATAATTCTTTAAAAAAGGTTACAATTTTTTGTAATTTTTTTTTTTCGATACAAATCTATTGATGTTTTTTGCAACTTCCAAAAGTTTAAGTATCAAGTTTTTGGACAGAATGTATCAAATTTTTGGACATTATCCCCTTCCCCCCAACCAAAAAAAATCCCTGCAAATCATTCTTCCGAACAATTTGCAAAGATTTTTTGATTGTCAATATTGTGAAAATAATTAGAATGCGAAGTAGATTCCTACGCCGATGATTCTGTTTGTGCGTCTGTAGGTGGTTGTTGATGTGTTCGGGACGGTTTTTGTGTGGTCGTCGTAGATGGTTTGGAAGTAGGCGACGTTCACTTTGATTTTTTCGGTTACGCGATAGCCCACGCCAAAGCCAAACGAGTAGCTGCTCAGGTTGAAATTCATGTCGGAATAGTTGGCCTCTGTTTGGTCAAACATAGTTTTCTGATAACCTGCGCTGACATCGAACTTGTCGTTGATGTCGTATTCAATGCCACAAGTGATTTAGTTGGTGTTGCTTGCGATTTTGTCTTCAGACCACTGCCTTGTGCCGAGGTCTAAATAATAGTGAAAACCAACATTTAGACGAAGTTTTTCTTTTGGGATAAATTGCGCACCAACTGTTAAAAGTGCAGGCATGTCGGTTGCTGTTTTTGCGCCGTCGATATAGCCGCCAAAGGCAGGGTTTGTTTGAGCAAGATTATTGAAAGCGTCGTTGTTGTTAGCCTCTGACTTTACTTTTATTGGCGCACGGAACTCGTATTTAACCGCTAAATTTACCCAATTTGCTGCTTTCCAGTCAATACCAACGATAGGTGCGATACCAAAGCCTTTTTGTTTGCAATCGAGGATGTGGAACGCTCAGTTTTTAAATATTTTAATGCTTTTCTACAGACACTACAAAACAGATATCCCGACATTATCAACTATTTCAAATTTAAAAATACAAACGCTGGTGCTGAATCTTTCAACGCAAAAATCAAAAAGTTTAGGGCTAAACTTAACGGTGTTAATGACAGAACTTTTTTCT
>CALFIU010000068.1 GCA_937877455.1 uncultured Bacteroidales bacterium | reverse complement strand
CCACCGAGATCTACACTCTTTCCCTACACGACGCTCTTCCGATCTCAAATAAAAAACCGCTTGAATATGCAAAGAGTAGGGTTGTTGTCATGCTACCGATAACGGGACGTGCAATTTTAAATCCTGATATAACGAGTTCTTTGCCAGGAAGTTGTGGCATTCTGCGATGTATTTCGTCAATGGCAGCGGCAATGTCGGTGCTTACGTCCATAAGTGCGCCCGATGCTGATATAAATATTGATGCTATAAAAATTTGGCTTAGGTTTAGGTTAAATCCGCTGTAAATCAATGCTTCAGAATAGTCTTGTACTGTTCCCGGTATCTTAAACCATTGAGCCGATACAAGCGATAGCAATGCGGTAAATGCTATGCCAAGTGATGCACCGCTAAGTGCTGAAAATCCTTTTTTGTTTACGCCTGCCACAAGCAATATTACAACGGTTGAGGTTACAAAAGATAGTATTATTCCTGCTGGTATTGGAGATATGCCTTTGAGATAGAGTGGCAATAGTATTTTCCAAAACGATAGGGCTGTAAACATAAACGATAATACGGCTTTTAAACCCGTAACGCCTGCAAAACCTATTAATGCGGCAACAAAAAGTATAGCTAAAAATAGTTCTATGCCAGTGCGGTAAAATTCTGCGGCTCTTACGCCGATAACGTTGCCGTTGTTGTCGAGCGTTACCACGGCGAGTACTTTGTCGCCTGTTTTGAATATTTTGTCTATGTTTTTTTGTCCGTTAAGGATGTTTTCGGCATCAAATTCTTGTCCTTTAAATTTTCCAGATAGGAGTTTAATTTTTACTTTTTGATTGCCAACCACCACAACGGAGATTTCTTGGAGTGCTGAATTGTCGGTTTTTAGTATTTCGGCTTTTTCGTAAATTGTGTTTTGGGTTAGTTGTGGGTTTTCAAAACCAGTATCTATTATGGCGAGTATTATTACTGCCAATGTTACCGTTATTACAAAAACTAAATCTTTTTTCATAGAAATATAATATAGACATCACCCTCTAAATCCGGCTTCTAAAAGGCTATTGGGTGGTTGTTAGCGGAAAATTTTACAATTTGAAATACACTGAACAATGTTCGGTTGATTTTAAAATCGGTGTTAATACTGTGTGTTTAGTGTAAAAAAACTTACAAAAGTTAATGGGGGTTCTAAAAAATTGCTTTTTCTGCGTTGTATTTCAATCTCAAATGCTCATTTACAATCAGTAAACTGCGCTTTTTCGATTTCATACGCCTTGAAAAATTTAGTTTTTAGAACTCCCCTTAAATATTAAAAAAACACTGGAATCTTGTGTAATATACAAGTTTTCCAGTGGATTTTATTGTGTGTTAGAGTTAGTTATTCAACAAAACCTGCTATCTTCATTATTTTTTTAGGTACGTCGGTGTTGTCGAAATAACCGTTGAAATCATCAGCGTTGCAACCGATTGCAAATACAGGCACTGGCAAAGCGGTGTGTGCGTAAGAAGCCCAATCAACGCCCGATTTGTTGTCGAGTATGTGTGTGGCGGTTACGGTTACGGGTTCGTATGTGCCATAAAAGAGTTTAGTTTCTTCGGCACTAAGAGTATTTTTGTCTTTGAAAAAATGGTCGTATGCTGCTTTAAGACGTTTTTTCTCGTATTCGGTAAGTTCAAGACCTTTTTGTTTGTCGCCAAGTCCAAAACATTCGGTAACTTTTGCCATAACTTGATCGAATGATTTTTTTTCTTTTTTATAGTCGAGCATAAGGTATTCAAATGTAAGGAATGATGTGTTTTGTGCTTTCATAACGTTAAAAGCCGATTCGTAGTCTTTGCCAGCAAAACCGAGAGTAAGTCCGCCGCATTCGTGGTCGCCAGTGAATACGATAAGAGTTTCGTCGGGGTGTTGGCGGTAAAAATCCATTGCCACGCCAATTGCTTGGTCTAATGCTATGGTTTCGTAAACATTGCTAACGGCATCGTTGGCATGGTCTGCCCAGTCTATTTTGCCACCTTCGGTAAATAGGAAAAATCCGTTTTCATCGTTGTAGAGAAGTTCTATGCCTTTTTTTACAAATTGAGCCAAAACAATTTTGTCGTCGTCGCTTTCGAGAATGTCTAAGTCGATGTTGTATGGTAGGGCGTTACCGTCGTACACTTCTTTTTGAGTGCGTGCAATTGTTGCGAGGGCTTTTTTGCCGGGTTTAAGAGCATCGAATTGTTGACGCCCAATAGCCACTTCGTATCCAAGGGCTTTGAGAGAGTCTATTAAAAGGTCTTTGGTTAGGTCTTTGAAACCAACGGTGTCAGAAAGGTTTGATTTTTCGTATTTGTCGTATCTTGTAAATCCGCCAGCAAAGTAATCAAAACCACTGGATAATAGATAGTTGGCAATTATTTCGTAATTGTTACGATCTTGGGTATGAGCGTAGAAACATGCAGGGGTTGCGTGGTCTATGCTTACGGATGTTATTACGCCCACTTTTTTGCCAGCAGCTTTTGCCATTTCGGCTACTGAGGTTAGTTTTTGAGTTCTGTCGCCACTCATTGATATGGTGTTGATGGTGGTTTTGCTGCCAGTGCTAAGGGCGGTAGCAGCAGCGGCAGAGCAAGTTATGTATCTGTTTTCGGCATGGGTGTTGGCCATTCCTGCTGCGGTAAAGTTGCGAAGGTTTAAACGTCCAGGTTTGAGGTTGTATATTCCGCATGTTTGGGTGTTGAACACCTCAAGAAAGCCTTCTTCCGAAACGGCTTTTTCTGCCATGTTTATTTGTGGTGTACTCATGCCGTCGCCTACAAAGTAGAAAATATATTTGGGTGCTTTGCCATTTTTTGCACCGTTTTTCTGTGCTTGATTGTCGTTAGACACTGTACCAGAGCAAGACGTTAGCAAGGCTACTATGCAAAGTGCTAATTTTGATAATATTCCGCTTTTCATTTTTATATGTTTTTATTTACTTTATTTTGCCCGAAATATATATAAAATTTTCAACATAAAAAATAAAAATATGGGGATTTGTCTATTTGGGGACACGTCAATTTCATTTAATCGGGCGGACACGCAGGTTCGTCCCTACACATCATTTTATTTGGAATGGGGATTATAGGAGTTGGCGAAAAAGCGCAAAACCGTCTTTTCGCCAACTCCTATTTAAAATATTGAATATCACCATATTTTGTAGGGGCGGGTCTATGTACT
>CALFIU010000067.1 GCA_937877455.1 uncultured Bacteroidales bacterium | reverse complement strand
TGTGCCGTCGATAGAACAAAGCGTCGATACGCTCAAACGGCTGTCGGCACAGGTTGGCAAAGAGAAAGTGGCGTGGCGTTACGACCCCGTGTTGCTAACCGAAAAATACACCGTCGAAAGGCATTTCAAAACTTTTGACCACATGGCTCACGAACTTTCACCATACGTTGACCGCTGTATCTTCAGTTTTGTTGAAATGTACAAAAAATTAGCCGTTAATATGCCCGAATTGCAACCTATTGGCGATGATGACAAATTGCTGTTGGTCAAAGGTTTGGGGGCGATTTCGAAACAATACGGGCTGTATCTGCAAACCTGTGCGGCAAAAGACGATTACCTGCAATTCGGCGTTCACCGCAGCGGTTGTATGACCACCGAGATTTTCAGCCGCGCATTGGGTCTCAACTTCAAGCGTCAGGCTCACAAAGGCAACCGCATTGGCTGCGCGTGTATGGAAAGCCGCGGTTTGGGCGACTACAATTCGTGTCCCAACGGATGCCGCTATTGTTACGCCAACAAAGACCATGCGAAGGCTGCCGAAAATTACCGCCGTCACAATCCCACGTCGCCGCTGCTCTTGGGCGATGTGTTGCCGTCAGACACCATCAAATCTGCCGTGCAAAATAGTTTGGTCGACAAGTTGGGGACACTATTTTGAGTGTCGAAAAAAACGGAATATGTGGTTGAATACACTAAACAACCGCCACAAGCAACATGTCCGCTCCAAAATTTAAAATGTCTTTAAATTTTGTTTATCAGATATTTATGCTTTTTTATCCCCTCCTATCTGTATTTTTTGTACCTTTACATGGTTAATTTTTTTGCAAGATGCACAACGATACACATAATATAAACTCCCAAACAATCGCCCAGCAGGGGGGGTAATTGACTGTAAATCAGTTAATTATATAATTAATATACAATCCCAACTACGAGAAATGAACGCTTGTAGCTGGGATTTTCTGTTTGAAAAAATGTTTGTTTCCTTACAAAATACACAACAATAGACCATGGAAGCAAACAACAATATCAAAAGCACATTCTCTGGGCACGAAACCTTTGCTTGCAAAAGTCTGTGGCTGAAAAAAGGTTACGATTTTGTAAAAGACGGTCATTCTTTCAACGATGAAGATGCTGTTGTCATTTTAGGAGTGGGCAAAAATATGGTCAGTTCCATCAGGTATTGGCTTCGGGCTTTCGGTCTAATTAACCAAGACAATGAAATATCGCCATTGGCAGATTATATTTTCGACACCGAAATAGGTTGCGACCCGTTTGTTGAGGACACACAAACACTTTGGCTCCTGCATTGGAATTTGATATACACCAACTACGCAACCATTTACAGACAAATTTTTCTCAATTTCCATAAGGAACGCAAAGAGTTTTCCAAAGCGAATATCTTTGCTTTTCTGAAGCGTAAAAATCTCGACAAGGCATTCAGTGGCATTGTTTGGAACGACAACACCATCAACAAAGACATTGCAATGTTGCTTAGAATGTATGTTTCGCCCAACACCAACATCTACGAGGATTATTCTGCCATTTTGCTTGACTTGAACCTCATAAAACACATTGAGAAAGATTTGTATGAGTTCAACTATTCTACGAAATCTAAAATCAACCCTTTGATTTTCTTCTACGCCATTCACAAAATATCAGATGGCAGTCTGGTTGTCGAGTTTGACAAGATACTTGAACTTGCTCTTGTCTTTTGCTTATCGCATGGCGAACTATACGACATTTTTAGCTGCCTGACAGCCATAAATCCCAATATAACATTCGACAATTCGGCTGGCGAACAACTGTTTGTTGTCAAGCAGGATTTCAACGAGTTTGAAATCTTGAATATGTACTATAAATCGGAAGAAAGATGAAGTTCTCAACATCAGTAAACATAGAGCGTGACAGCGACAAGGCATTCAACTACATTGTTACCGCCAATGCCAAACAAGCCATTGGCAAAATTGTCGATTCGTTCACCGCTGGAATACATTCATTCTGCTTGATTGGCTCATACGGTACAGGCAAATCGAGTTTTCTACTGGCGTTGGAACAATGTTTAAGTGGCAAGGTTTCAGATATTCCGCTAATCAAGAATAAAGGTCAGTTTGGTGGCTTTGCAAAGTTCCGTTTCATAAATATTGTTGGCGATTATCTGCCTTTGATTGAATTGTTGCAAGCCCATGTTCAACAATCCACAAGCAAGAAAAGCAACATATTTACTGCGTTAGATTGTTTTTATTCCGAATGTCAAAGCAAAGACGAATTTTTAGTTTTTGTAATTGATGAGTTCGGTAAAGTTCTCGAACACGCCGCCAAAAACAATCCTGAAAAAGAAATGTATTTCTTGCAAAAATTCTGCGAATATGTCAACGACACCAACAAGAATATTCTTTTGCTTACCACACTGCATCAAGGTTTCAACGCATACGCAAAAGATTTGAAACTCGAGCAAAAGCAGGAATGGACAAAAGTAAAAGGCCGCATTCAGGATATTGTTTTCAAAGAACCAATTGAGCAGTTGCTGAATCTTGCCGCCACAAAAATCGCAGCCAAACGCGAGGCTTCAAACAACAAAGCTATTCACCAACTCTACGATTTGGCTATTAAGTCGAAGTTTGCCAACGACAATCTGAAATCAGATGTCGTGTCGGCTCTATATCCGATGGATATTTTCGCCGCCTACATTCTTACCCAAGCCAATCAGCGTTACGGACAGAATGAGAGAACTTTGTTCTCATTTTTAGAGGCTACTGGCGATGATTCAATTACCAATTTCAAGGCATCAGATAAATCTCTTTACAATCTCGTCAATGTGTACGATTATGTTCAATACAATTTCCATTCGTCACTCACCGAGGTAAACGCCGATTCAACAAATTGGTCGGCAATCAAAATTGCCATTGAGCGCGTTGAAGGGCTTCCATTGGAAGAATCGGAAATTGAAACTGCAATCAGACTTGTCAAGGTTATTGGATTGTTGGGCATTTTCGCATCTTCGGCAACTAAAATAGATTCTGATTTTATTGCCCAATATGCCCGATTGTCAATGGGTGTCAATGATGTTCTGCCATTGATGGGCAAGTTGGGAAAGGCTCAAATAATACGTTTTGCCAAATACAAATCGAAATACATTCTGTTTGAGGGTACAGATGTTGACATTGAAATGGGGCTTTACAACGCTTCGCTCGAATGTAAACGAACTGATGACTACATCGACAAGTTGAAACAACTGTTTACATTCCGCATTTCAATCGCCAATGCTCATTACTACCGAACAGGAACACCACGCTATTTTGAGTATCAGATAACTGACGAACCTATTACAAAAGTCCGTCAGAGTGAAATTGATGGCATTATTGATTTGATTTTTGCCAAAGACAACGGCTATTCTGCCATAACAGACGAATGTCTGTCGCACAAAGGCATCGCCGTTGCCTATTGTGTTTTCAAGAACGCCCAAGAGATTATCGACCACATTTTTGAAATCGACAAATTGTATTGGGTGCGCGATTTCTACATCAAAGATGAAAACGACAATGTGGCTCATAAGGAAATCAAAAGCCTTGTTGAATATGAAAAATCGCTGTTGAACAAATCTGTAACCGACAGCCTTTTCTCTGACAATGTTCAGTGGATTTTCAATGGCGAATGTATTAACAGTATTCGCTCACAAAAGGACTTGATGAAATTCCTTTCAGTCATTTCCGATACCATTTACAGTGCTACGCCTGTTTTCAAAAACGAGTTAATCAACAAGCACCGTCCAAGTGGCACAATGTCGGTTGCCCGGCAAAACTATTTGAATGCTCTGCTTGAAAACAGAGATAAGGAAGATATTGGCTTCGACAAGGAAAAGTTTCCACCCGAAAAGTCTATCTATCTAACTATGCTGAAAAGCACAGGAATTCACGTTGCCGAAGACAACACCTTTTCTTTCGGTGAACCAACAGAGCCGTCATTTATGCCACTGTGGAAATGCTGTATGGACTTTTTGAAATCGGCACAGCAGAAACATCGCAAAATCGGCGAACTCGCGACCATACTTTCAGAACCGCCATACGGCATAAAGCAAGGCTTTATTGAATGTTGGCTTCCGTCTTTCCTGATTATCAAGAAAGAAGATTTTGCACTTTATAGCGGCGATTCATACGTTCCGTTCATCAACAAAGATGTTTTGGATTTGCTATATCGCAATCCTAACGGTTTGTCTGTCAAGTCGTTTAGTGTTGAGGGCGTTAAGCAAGCGTTTTTCGACAAGTATCGTGAGGCTGTCAATCTGAATAAGTCGGAACTGAACGGCAACACTTTCATCGAAACCATTCGTCCGTTCCTCACATTCTACAGACGGTTGAACTCCTATGCCCAAACCACAAAAGACATTTCTTCAGAAGCGAAGAAATTCCGCGATGTCATTGCCCACGCCACCGACCCCGAAGCCACTTTCTTTGAGCAGTTGCCCGAAGCGTTAGGCTTCCGCGAGGTTGTATTGTCGCAAAATCCTGAAGCAATTGACAGTTTCGTCTCCGTCTTGCAAAACGCCATTCGGAATTTGAGAAGTTGCTACGATGATTATGTAAAATCAATCGAACAGCAGATTCTCAAAGCACTCAAAATAAAAGAGATTGATTTTTCAACATATAAGCCGATTATCGACAGCAGGTACAAATCAGTCAAGGCGGCTTTGATGCCAAATGATGTAAAGAATTTCCACTCCCGACTTGTTGGTAAATACGATAATCGCACAACGTGGATAGAATCAGTATGCTATGCGATATTGAACAAGCCACTGGAAAAGATAAAAGATACCGAAAAGGCGTTTTTGCTCACTTCGTTACGCGACAAGTTGTTCCAACTTGACGATTATGTAGAAATGCACAAAGCTGACAATGAATCAATTCTGCGTCTGCATATCACACAAAATAAAGAGGGCGCAATAACTAAACAAATTATTGTTCCGCAAGAAAGCATTCAGGAAGTCAGTCTGTTGGAAAAGAAAATCGAAGAATTACTTTCCACAGACAACACCGTAAATGTTGCGGCACTTATCAACCTGATAAAAAAGAAGCTACAATGAGTAAAGTCAGACACGTATTAGGCATATCAGGCGGCAAAGACAGCGCGGCATTGGCTATTTATCTGAAAGACAAATATCCAACGCTCAACATTGATTTCTATACTTGCGACACAAAATGCGAGTTGGCGGAAACCGAACAGCTCATTGAGCGTCTGCGCTCATATCTGGGCAAGATAACCACGCTTCAGGCCGCCAAAGACAGCCCCGAACCTACGCCATTCGACCACCTTCTGAAAATCAACGGCGGTTTCCTGCCTTCTGTTCAGCAGCGTTGGTGTACGCAAAAAATGAAGTTGGCGGAATTTGAAAAGTATGTTGGTGATGATATGGCTGTTTCGTATGTCGGCATTCGTGGCGATGAAGACCGTGACGGCTATGTTTCCACTAAGCCCAATATCCAATCCGTTTTCCCATTCCGTAAAAACATTTGGAGTTTAGATGTAATAAACAAGGTTCTGAGCAATGCCAGCATCGACAAGTTCAACGATTGCTATCGCTCTGTTGCCGATGATGATGTTTATGAGCAGGCGCAGAAATTCATTGTCGCACCGCTGACAAAAGAGTTTTTCTACTCGAAAAAACTCAACGCTCTGCTCGATATTGACATAAAAACGTTCAATCATGCAGTTTTCGCATATCTCAAAGCATACACCGAATATCCCGTTGGCAAGTTGGATTCATTTCCTTTGCTCGACAACGAAGATATTCTTTGTAAAGAGGATATTTTCAGAATATTGGATGAAAGTGGCGTTGGCGTTCCTGCATATTACAACCTTATTGATTTTGAGGTCGACGGCAAAATCGGTCAATATTGCCGCAGTCGTTCAGGGTGCTATTTCTGTTTCTTCCAGCAGAAAATAGAATGGATTTGGCTCTACGAACAGCACCCCGACCTTTTCAAAAAGGCAATGGAATATGAGAAAGATGGCTACACGTGGATTCAAGGTGAACCGCTCAAAGATTTGATTCGTCCGGAACGAGTCCGACAAATCAAACTCGACCACATAAAGAAAACGGAGGACTTGAAAGCAAAGAGCAAAAGCAAATTGCTGATAGATATGTTTGAAGACGATGAGATTAACTGTGCTAATTGTTTTATATAGATGCTTAAAGAGGTAACATTTCCAGCACACCGCCACTTCAAATCGCGGACAGAGTGGGAACCTATTGGTTTCTTCTCCGACT
>CALFIU010000066.1 GCA_937877455.1 uncultured Bacteroidales bacterium | reverse complement strand
TGACGGAATAATCATTGTCTTCAACGGCTGGGAGTTGGCGAGGTATGAGGTACTGGGGTGAGTTTTATGTCATAAATCAAGACTGACAATATTCTCTGATGTCAGCCTTGATTTACAAATGAAGTTCGGCAACTTCGGTGTATGAATCAAAACGGTAAGTCGTCTTTGAATTGATTCAAAGGACGACTAAATTTTGGAATCGTAGATTTGTTTGTGGACATATCAAAAACCTTGCTTACGAACTTGTATGCTTTTGGAGTATCGTCATTGAAAATGCCAGTTTCTTTCGGAATGGAAATCACAATCATAGCATTATCAAAAAGCACATCACCACTGTCAATTCTATCATAGAAGTTTTGGTCGGTCATAGAAATCCATTTCATTCGGTATCTTGCGCCACTCCAATCGAAATCTATTTTCGCACTTCTCGATTCATTTTCATAAATACGGACGTTGGAAACTTTCAAAATTGATTCTGACGGTTCTGTTACATTTGCAAATTCATATTCATCCAAATACGACTTGTAATTGCCCCAAAAGCCGTGGTAGGAATACTGTTGGTATGCCCATTCCAAAATGCTTTTGTCTTTGCTCTCAACTTTTCTACAAGAATTATTGAGAATCACCCAATTCTCCCGTTGTTTGCCTTGCGGCATCGGTTTACCCTCGAACTCAATTACGTCAAGAGGCTCGGCAAAGTCAATTTCACGACCTTGTACAGCACCAGCTTGTCCATCGTCTTTTACGATACGAATCCAATTTGAGGGATTTTCCAAGTCCAAGCCGCCAGGACACAAGCCTCCTTGTTTGCAACTCACAGCCAACAGCAAAACCCGTTTGCGCTGTGTTGCCGTGGCACGTTTGATTTGTTCTAATGTTAACATCACAAATTTCCTCCAAATTTAATTAGACCATCAAATTTTCTCAGAAGCATATTGCATACAAGTCTTCTGTGGCATTTCTCGGTTGTCGGTTCAGAACAGAGTAACACAACATTCTGATAAATACCGAATTGTTCTACGAAATTTGCAATCTTGGATTTTGTTTCGAGTTGGGCATTAAAAGCCTTTTCAAAGACTTTGTAATCGCTGTGCATAGCCGTACCCTTGGTTCTTACCTCTTTGAGTAAATCGGCTTCGGGTGCCAAGTCAATACGGTGGACATACTTGCAGCCATCTGCCAACTTATCCAAAAAATATGGCAAATCTTTCTCGAATGCGAATCGAGACAACTGACCGTTTGGGTTCAGCCTAATGTCAACCAAACAGTTGACGTGGTTTCGTTTCAGAATGCCAAAAAATTCTTCGGCGGTTTTCTGTGTGAAACCAATTGTGAACAGATTAATCATAGTCGTAATTGTTTTGATTATTAGTAACTTCCTTCCAACCGTGCATCAGATTCCAATATCTGTCGCAAAAGTCGGCTTGTTTTTCTTTAATTGTCTTACCGAAATAGTCGTTAATAGGTATCCTTCCCATTAAATCGCCTTGCATAAGGTTGAGTTTCTTGACTTCATCCTTTGCAAAAACCATCCGTTCAAGTTCTTCGTTCAACTGCGAGTTAGTAACAGTAGTTATTTCGCCGCTCTTGTACTTGACAATGTGTTCAACTTCAAGCCAATCGCCGAAACATTGTTCAAGTTTGCGACTCACGAGGAAGTATCGGTGGCAATTGATTGGTTCTTTCTCGCTGCACATCAATGCGAGTGTGAAATTTTTGTCGTAAGCCCTTTGAACACGTTTAATGCCTTGATTGAACAACTCGTCGCTCCTGAATTTTTGAAAATCAACTATTTCGTCATCAATGTTGAGTTTTGTTTTCTCGGGGCGGTTGCTTGCGGCAATAGGGAAAATGTCATCGAAAAAAATATCCGATGCCTTAGAGAAAACATCTTGTTCTGGACTTGCTTTTGCACCAAGTTCGGGAATGTGGATGTACGGCACAGAAAACCTTTTCCCTGCCATTTCCAACGAATTAGAGTTACACTGCGGATATTGTTTCGAATATGGCACAGAGCGGACATCTGCCAAATATGAAACGCCGTAACTTCGTAGCACTGCGAACATATTTTCCAAATCGATGCCATTTCTGTCCGCAAACAGCGTGTAACCGATTGTAAATATCTTTTGTTTGTCCATTTTATTGTTAGTAAAAAGTTTCAAATTTGTTTTATTTTTCAGAGTGTCAATCGAATTAATCCATAACACATCGTATCTGTGTTTTTTATTTCTCAGATCTAATAATAACTTTTGGAACGGCAAATCATAATCGAAATGGCTGATAACAATATCATTATCGTATGGAACACTATCACAGCTATTAGTAAAAACATATCCATAATATTTGTCAATCCAATCATTTACTTTTTGATTTTTATTGTTTGATTGACAAGCAAAATGGATGTCCTTGTGTTCGACCATCATATTAACAAAATACGTGATAATAAACTCCTCCAAGCCAATTTCAAAAAATCTGCAACTGATTGCCCAATTTAAAATACTGCAATAGTTGTTTGCGTCATGGTAGGTGAGTGCAGAGCAAATGCCCAAACTTTCACCATTTTCCCTTAACAATTCAAAATAGATGGATTTTACGTTTTGACAATCAAAATCCGATATGTCAGTGAGTTTAAATTGATTTGATTTTGCATACAATCTTTTGGCTTCGGTGTGATTATCATCAGCATAAACCTTAACAAACAGATTAGGCAAATCGTTTTTCAAACGTTCTGCCTGTATGATTTCAAATTGTAAACGTCTCTTTTGAGCATTAACAGATAGTTCATTTCTTTCAAAAATACAACTTACAAGTAATTGTGTTTTAACATCTTCTATTTGCGACCATTCGGGAACAAATACACCTTCCAAATTTCGCCTAACCTCGTCCCTTACTATTGGATTATCATCTATAAAAACAATTGAATCGGGCAAAATTGACAGTTTGCGAGATATTTCGATAATGTTATCACTTTTGTCGTTAAAATTTGCAACAATGCAGTCAATTTGATTTCTAAGCGGGAAAATGTTTTCGTTAAGTTCTTCTAATGCAGATTTTACTACATCAAAATCGTTGCGAGAACAAATAGCAATATAAATTCCCAATTCTTTTGCCAATGTTTTTACAAAGTTCATAAAACTAATAAAACAAGAACCGTTTGGTGAATTGAGATTGTTTTTTATTGTGTCGATTCCATCTTCGGCAAGGGTGCCGCTCCATAATGTTCCATCTAAGTCAAGTACAATTGCCTTGTAAAGTATCTTTTGTTTAATTATCGTCTGTGCAACAATTCGCATTATGATTATTCCCACCATCGGAATCTCTGTATTACTTGAAAGTTCAATAGTGGGAACAATGCTTTGTATTTGGTATTTGTAACAATAAGATTCGTTTTTGGATATGTTGTTGCAAACGACATCGACCGAATTAATGTCATTATCCTCTCTTTCGATTTTGATTTCAAAACCACAATCGGATAATTGTTGAAACAAATACAACAATATTGTATTGTCTGTTTCAACAAAACACTTTAATCCCAAAATGGTAATTGAAAAATCATCGCTAACGTATAGACGGAATTTCTTTACCAAATTGGTTTTAAAAATATCTACAAAACCTACGGCTGTTGTTGCGTGGTTATGGACAACAGCAACCCCGAGCATTTGTGATGAATATGCCATACGCTTTTTCATTATGTGGCGTTTGGCTTATCTGTTTCGGCTAACGGGCAATTTTTATGGGCATAAAAATGTGGACTTTGACATTATCCACATTCTGAGGCCGTGAGAATTGCCCGATTCTACCAGATAAGTCAAGAGCCCACGCAAAGCGCAGACATTTACTGACTTATTCTTTCGATAGAATCATTTTCTAAAATTTCTCACGTTTCAGAATGATACCGAATAAATAGCAAACGCTAAGTTTTACAATATGTTAGTTTATATTTCACATCGGTTGCCCGACGCTTTTTTGTTCATTTGTTCATTGTTCGTGTTTTTAGTTTGTACTACGTTGCAAAATTACAAAAAATTCTGCATAGACTAATATTTTTTGTTTAAAATTTTTTCGACGTTTTTCGAGGGGTGAAAACCTTAATTTTTTTTCCCCGATAAGATGTGATGCCGAACAAAATATGTTTTGCGGTTTGAAATTTAACTTGTTTAATTTCAAAATAATATTCGTCTTAATTCGTTGTTTATAATTTTTGCGAAAGTTGTTTAAGATTTTAGGATTATTGGCATATTTAGCAAAAAAGATTTTAGGATTATCGGCATATTTGGCAAAAAAGATTTTAGGATTATCGGCATTTTTGGTAAAAAAGATTTTAGGATTACTCAAGTTTCACTGAGAGAATATGATTATTTAACAACGAATTAAACGAATGGAACGAATACCCAAGACAATGTAAAAAATATTTATAATATTTTTTACGAATATCACAAAGACAAACCAAGTGAATTGAGTTTATGAGAACAAAGTTAGTATTCGTTTCATTCGTTTTTGAGATTTAACTTGTTAAATTTCAATATATTCTAATTCGTCTTAATTCGTTTAATTCGTTGTTTAGAATATTTGCGAACTTTGGGGATTTTCCTCATTTACAAGTAGTAAACTCCGTTTTTTCGATTTCGTGCGCCGCGAAAAATCTAATTTTTAGAAGCTCCCTAAAGGATAGAGGCGATGAAAAATTTGGTCCTGTCTGCCAAAAACAGCGGGATGTTTACAAGATTGCCATTGAGGTTAAGGTTTTTCATGCTAAATCGTATCCTAAGACGAGGCGAATATTTCTTCTGATATTCTATCAGGCTTTTACCCAAAGTGTTGACATCGGATTTCACTTCAATTGGTATTATCTCGTTGTTGTCAGAGAGGATAAAATCTATTTCGGCAGTGTTGCCGCTTGTCCAATATCTCAACGACTTATTATATTGTGCCACAAGACTTTGCAACACATAATTTTCTGCCAAAGCACCTTTGAACTCAGCAAAACCGGGCGTATTTGTAGTATAGACAGAGGCATCCATTTCGGCAAGAACGCGGAGAATGCCTTGGTCGATGCAATAAATTTTGAAGGCGGAAAGGTCGTCGTATGCCTTGATTGGCACAGCGATTTTGGTCAGGGCGTTCACCTTATAGATAAGTCCTGCACGTTCTATCCATGTAAGAGCGTCCTCATATTCTCGTGCACGTGCACCAGTTTTCACTAATTGATACACAAACTTTCTATTTTCCTTAGCCAACTGTCCGGGCAACGATCGCCAAATCAAGTCGATTTTGTTGGCTGTGGCGGGTGCTGTATGTTTGATAAAATCGCTCGAATAATCGCGAAGAATATCATTAATTTTTTTGTCAACGCTTTCTACACCGTTCATAATCAGTTCATTGGCAGGCTCAGGCATGCCGCCGCAAATGCAGTAAGCGGTAAAGTTTTCGCGAAGCCGGTCAAAAAAATAGTCTAGAATAGGCTCGATTTTATTGATGCTGCAAAAATAATTGTAGGCGTTGTTGTCTTTTGCCTCCAAAAACTCACTGAATGTCAACGGATACATATCCAAATGATTAACCTTGCCAACAGGAAACGATTGCCCCGGATGGTTGAGATAAACGCCAAGCAACGAACCCGCGCAGACAATGGCATATTGTGGCGCATCTTCGCAAAAATACTTCAACGACTGCAACGCATCGTTACATTCTTGTATTTCGTCAAAGATAACAAGTGTTTTTTTCGGCTCAATCTTTTGTCCATGTATGTACGAGAGTTGCTCTATAAGCCGCAAAGGGTCGTTGGTGGTGGCAAACAACTGTTTTACAGCCTTGTCTTTGTCGAGACTAAAATAGGCGGTATTGTCGAAATGTAATCTGCCGAACTCTTTGAGTATCCACGTTTTACCCACTTGCCTTGCCCCAGACAATATCAATGGTTTGCGCTCCGTAGAGTTGCGCCATGCCACCAAATCGTTTATAATCGTCCGTTTAAACATATTCTGCATTTTTTAAGTCCAAGTGCCGAAAATGTGAGAAAAATCACATTTTTGATATGAGAAATGTGAGAAAAATCACATTTTTGGCATTTGACGACAAAAATATCTATTATTCGCTAATTAAAAAAACATAATTGAAGTTTTTTTTATAAATTTGCGGTCAATACAATTATTAATTTTTCAAAGAAAGTGAACACATTTGAAGTTTTTAAGTTATTTCCAATAACGATAGAGAGTGCCAAGGGCTTGGAACTCACTGACTCTGAGGGCAAAAAGTATCTCGACCTCTATGGCGGACACGGTGTCATCAGCATCGGTCACTGTCAGGAAGACTATGTGAAGGCCATTACGGCGCAGTTGAACAAAATCGGCTTCTACTCCAATTCGGTGCACATTCCATTGCAAGAAGAATTGGCAGTTAAGTTGCAGAAACTCAGCGGATACAGCGACTACAAACTGTTTCTCGTAAACTCTGGCGCGGAGGCCAACGAAAACGCCTTGAAACTCGCCTCGTTCTACACCAACCGCAGCAAGGTGATAAGTTTTCATGGCGCATTTTTCGGCAGGACGTCGCTTGCTGTCGCCGTTACTGACAACCCCGCAATTCAGGCTCCCATCAACAAAACCGACAAGGTGCTTTGGGCAACTCTCAACGACATCGAATCGGTTAAGAAAGTGATTGACAGCGATGTAGCGGCTGTTATCGTTGAGGGCATACAAGGCGTTGGCGGCGTTCAGATTGCCTCTGACGAATTTTTGAAGCAACTGCGCGAACTCTGCACGCGAAACGGCACTATGCTCATCATCGACGAGATTCAGTGCGGCTACGGACGAAGCGGCAAATTCTTCTCGCACCAATATTCTGGCGTCAAGGCCGACATCATAACAATGGCAAAAGGCATCGCAAACGGTTTCCCTGTGGGTGCGGTAATGATAGACCCTAACATCCCTGCAAAATTCGGAATGTTGGGTACCACATTTGGCGGCAACCACCTCGGCTGCGCCGCTGCAATTGCCACCGCCGACGTGATGGCTAAGCACAATTACGTGGACAACGCCGCCAAGATGGGCGCATACCTGATGGGCAAACTCCGAGGACACAAAGCAATCAAAGACCTTCGCGGACGCGGCTTGATGGTTGGCATTGAGACAGTTACCGACGCTGCCGAAATCCGCAAGAAGTTGCTTTTTGACGAGCACATCTTCACCGGATTTTCTGGCGGAGTCAACACCATCCGCCTCATTCCGCCGCTCTGCATCACCGAAAAGGAAATCGACAGGTTTGTGGAGGCTTTCGACAAGGTAACGAAATAATTGATTTTCAAACGATTGTAGAGACGCGATTAATTGCGTCTCTACATTTTTATAATTACGATGATTTCATTATGAATTATCAACGGCTAATAATCACACTAATTGCTGTAATTGCAAGTTTGGTGGTGATAGGATTTTTGGAAGTCAAGTACTTCGATTACAATCTCAAAAACTATGGCAAGGGCCTTGAGCATGGCTGGTGGCTCATTGGTTTTGTATTGCTTGCGATTATTGCTACGACAATCAATTTCGTCGCAATTCCCAAAGATTGGCGTGCAAACCACGAAAAGGCGTGGCTGATTACTTCTATGGTAGTAACGGCAGCCTTGATTGCCCCAAAAATGATTTATGTTCACAACAAAACAGAAAACACTATCAACGAGGCACTTAAAGATTCGCACACGACCATTGGACACATCACAAACAAACATTCTTGGACATACAGACTTCACTCAAACTATTATCTTTGGGTGGGCGAAAGCGACTCTACTTCGATGTGCTACGAGGTAGAAGAAGATTTTTACAATTCCAAAAACGTCAATGACACAGTAATTTTGGAAGTTTCAAAGCAATATCCAAGAATCAACAAAGTATTGAATTGGAATCCAAATCAAGAAGAAATCGAAAAAATATCACAAAATAATACTCAATTATGAAAAAAACACTATTTATTATAGCAACGCTTTTGCCACTGCTATCCTCTGCCCAAGAATACACGCCAATCAAGCAAAACCCAATCACCTCTGTCAAAGACCAATACCGAAGTGGAACGTGTTGGGATTATGCAACGTTGGGTTTTGTGGAGAGCGAAATTTTGCGCACAACGGGCAAAACTTACGACCTTTGCGAAATGTTTGTCGCTAACAAGGATTATATGGACTGCGCAACTCACAATATAAGAATGCATGGTTTCAGCCAATTCAATCAAGGCGGCTCGGCTGACGATGTGTTTGAAGTCATAAAAAAATACGGCATCTGTCCCGAAGACGCTATGCCAGCACCGGGAAGTTTGGTTGGCGATTCGTTGGCAAATTTTGAAAGTTTTATTCCAATACTAAGAAAAACAGTTAAGAGCTTCAGCACCGGAACTAATCACCTATACGATGCCGATGAATCAGGTCTAAACTCTTGGGTTAGAACTATAACCGGTTGGCAAGAATCAGTTCAAAACGTAATTGACAAATATATCGGCAAATGTCCCGAATCATTTGAATATGAAGGCAAAACCTACACCCCAAAAACTTTTGCCGCAAGTCTCGGCTTAGATTGGAATAATTATATAAGCCTGACAAGTTTTACTCACCACCCTTTTTACGAAAATTTTGTAATTGAGGCGTTGCACAAATGGCGGTTGCGTCCGAGTTTCAATTTGCCAATCGACCGTTTGATGACGATTTTGGAATCTGCCATTATGAAAGGCTATTGCGTGGCTTGGGGCGGCGATGTCAGCGGAAATTTTGACTATAATACTGGAATCGCAAAATTACCATCTTCAGCAGAAGAAGTTACTCAAGAACTTCGTCAACAGCAATGGGACAATTGGCAGTTTACATACGACCATGTAATGTTAATTTTCGGAATCGCCAAAGACAAAGACGGTAAAAAATACTATATGGTGAAAAATTCTTGGGGCGAAAATTATGGTTTTAAGGGCATTTGGTACATGTCAGAAGACTACATAAAACTAAACACAACATACTTGTTTCTATGTAAAGATGCTGTCAAGAAAAAAATGCTGAAAAAATAATAGGGTTTGTTGAAAAATTGGTGATACAATATAAAAAACATTAAATTTATGAAAAAAACTCATTTATTTTTAACACTAATAAGTATTATTTTCTGTACTTTTACGTCAAAGGCTCAAAAAATTGAAAACACAATCTATGGGTCTCTTGGAATTGCCATCAGCAACGATAGTTATAATGAGAACTCCGACCGAGGGCTAACAGCAAAAATTGGCTATGGGTTAAATTTCTTTTTCTCTGAAAAAATTTCGACTATGACTGGTATTGCTTTACATTGTCATTCAGAATCTTTGCTAAACCAAAATATGGATGGCGGAGATTTTGATGATTTAGTTTTTTTGGATTTCCCAGTGATATTTCAGGGGCATTTTGAAACTACAAGCAATGGTAAATTTATGCTTGGTATTGGTCCTGTTTTTTCAGCATGTGTTAGTAATGATGAATATTATATTGATTCCGACCCAAATGCACCGCTTAATGGTTTGAAAAAGATTAAACATTTCAATTTTAGTATTATGCCATGCATTGCATACGAGTTAAATCATTGTCGTATTGGTTTTGATGTCAATATTGGACTTAAGAATATCAAAAAAACATATAATGGTCTTATTGGCGGAAGCAGACACATTAATAATGTTTGTTTGACTTTTGGTGTAAAATTTTAATCAAAAAAAAAACTCAATATTATGAAAAAAAATTTATTGTTTTTGACATTAATTGTTGCAATATTTCACCTTATTTCTTGCTGTTTTTTGACAAAGATAATTCCTCGGCAAGTACAGATTCCGATGATGATATTTTCTTAAGTTGGAGAAGTTCATAATTATTTATTAAGATGTTTCATAACTATTGCCTGCATTTTGCTCAAAACATCTGGATCTTGTACGGCTTGTGTACCAAGCAATGCGGCTTGAGGTGCGAGTTTTATATTTTTTTGACCAACAGGCGTTGTAAGAAACTTGTTAAGTTCTTTTAACTCGTCGAGTGTGTAATTGTCAGTATAAAACTTTATGAGTTTGTCCGTTATATTACCCATTATAACATCCGCAATTTCTTCTGACATCGCTTGAACATTATCAATTGCGAGTGTTCCATTGTCGACCAATGTCTTGTATTGAAGCGACATAGTTTCAACCATAATATCACGAGTATGCTGTAGTTCAATCGACTTTTTGATTTCTGTTACCATAGCAGCATCTTGGGCTTTAACAGTTCCTAAAGTTGCAACAAAGAGAATTGCGAAAAGAAAAAAAATTTTTTTCATAATTTGAATATTTAATAAGTTAAACAATAAGAATTTATTTTGATGTGCAGTTATAATGTACGACCTTAATAGCACAGCACAAAAGTATGGGCAAAAAAATAACCTCCAAATTTTTTGGGGGTTATTTTTTTTAGTATTTAACATTTCTTAATAAATACGGCAAAATAATCGCATCAATTTTGTTAAATATAATTGCACGAAAAGATTTTAAAATTAATTTAAAATGTTCAGAATCAATATTTTAAAACCTCCACATTTTTCTATCTCTACGGATAGGAGAATCAAACAGCAAAAAGCCTAACAACATAGCAATGCATATAAAAGCAACCCAACCGTATAGTGTTTTAACACCAAGTGTCATTAACACACTTTCGTCGGTGATAGAAAAATTTCGTACTGCCTCGGCAACGTAGTAATTTAAACCTTTTGAATAAAAAGCGCAACCAATACAGCCGCCAATAACCATGTGCAACATATTAAAAATGCTCAAGCCTTGAAAAAAATGCTGAAAATCCATACTGTCGTGCAACGATACCATAAACATAATGCTCAAACAAGTGTAAGCCGCACCCCTACACAATAATGGTAGACAAAGAGATGCAAAATCCAAACTTGGCGTTACTCTAAAATACATCAACAAAATGTATGCACCCAAAAAGCAAGTACCTAACATTCCGAGTCTTACGTATGTAAAACGGTTGATAATTTTCATCCAAAAAAACGAAATAATACAGCCCAAAATATTTCCTATCCAAACAGGCCAAACAAGTTTAGCATTTGTCCATGTGCCATAATGAAGACCTTCTTCGAGGAAAACTTCTTCAAGAACGTATTCGGTGCCCATAATCGCCTCGTAGATAACAATAAGAATAAAAATTGGTTTCACAAACTTAAAACTTGTAAAAACTTTTGGCGAAATGTATGGATGTCGATTGTTGTTCATTCGCCAAAGAATCAAAGCAAAAGTAACAATAGCAAAGCCAGTTAGATACCAAATAATATTGCTTTTATACCAGTTGTAATGGTCGCCATAATCGAGCAGAAAAGCCAATAAAAACATCAGAGTACCCCACAACACAAAGCCCGGCCAATCGATGCCCAAAAGTGGTTGATTGGTAAATTTAAAATGATGAGTTAAAAACGTAACTATCAATAATACAATAATTTGCAAACCAACAACAAGATAATGCATCAAACGCCAATCGCCAATATAACCAAACCACGACGAAAAAATATCCTGAAAACCAATGGCACTTAATATTATAGTGTGAAGAATTGGGAAAAATACCTTCATATCGCGCTCTGGAGTCATCCAAAGTTGAACATTGCTGACACATTCAAAAGTGCCTTGAATTTTGGCAATTCCCTCCAAAAAACACAACAGCCAAAGAAGTGGCAAAAATGTTACGTGAGCAGTTAGCAAATTGGTGATTATCACTGTAATAGAAGCCGCAGTTAAAAGCGTTTTATTAGAAAAACGAAATTTCATGCGAAAAAGCATTGGAAACCAAATAGCCATTCCTGCAAGGTTGCAATACATACACATTAAAATGTCTTCGCGCAAATATCCGTTAGCACCAATAATTTCGTTTAAAGGACCAAGGTAACGCGCTCCCGACAATTGAAAACACAATGCCATAAAGATGTAAATCCACGGTCTAACCTTTTGAGGCACAAAATCGTTGAACATCGGCATAGCAAATTTCATTGGTGGCATAATTTTTTATTTTTTAATTCACAATTCAGAATTGACAATTGACAATTGACAATTGACAATTTATAATTGACAATTCACGATTTTCAATTTTTAATTTTTAATTATCAATTTTTAATTTTTAATTTTTAATTATCAATTCTCCTTTCAACCTCACATTCCACATTAAAACCAGCTTTCAACTTGCTGACATCGCCTCCAGAAATTTTAATTCTAATAGGAAGACGTTGTTCAACTTTTACAAAATTGCCAGTTGCATTGTCGTGCGGAATCATAGAAAAAGCAGAGCCCGTAGCACCAGCAAGAGATTCAACCTCACCGACATATAGTTCGTTTGGCACAGCATCGGCTTTGAAACTAACTTTGCAACCTTGCTGAATATTTTTCAGTTGCGATTCGCGATAATTGGCTTCTATCCATTTTTCAGAATCGTCTACAATGCTAACAATACATTGTCCGGGCTGAACAAGTTGACCAATATTTACCTCTTTTTTGCCGGTTGTGCCATCAACAGCGGCAATAACAACGCAATAAGAAAGATTCAAACGAGCGATTTCAACATTTGCTTGAGCAAGCCGAATAGCAGCCTCGTTTTGTGAAAGTCGTACAGTTTGTTCGTCCTTTACCAAAGCCGTAGTTTGACGAGCACGAGTAACTTGTTCGTAACGCGCTTTGGCAGAGAGATATGCAGTATGGACGTTGTCGTATTGTTGTTGAGTAACAGCACCTTGTTTAAGAAGAGTTTCAAAACGTTTGTCATCACGTTCGGCATTTTGCAAGCGAGCCTTAGCCTCCTCAATACCAGCATCATTGACCGAAATATTGTTTTGAGAAGTTACAACCCCAACATTAGCAGCCTTGTGTCCCGCCAAAGCATTAGCGTAATCGGCTTCGGCTTGAGCCAAATGAAGTTTAAACTCGCTATCATCGATAATTGCAAGAGTATCACCTTTGTTGACATGCTGAAAATCGTCGAAATAGATTTGCGAAATAAAGCCTTGAACTCTTGTATTAATAGGCGTAACATGTTGACGTACAATTGCATTATCGGTAAATTCAACATTTCCCAAATGTAAAAATTTAGCCAAAATAAAAATTATACCACTAATAAGTATTGCAAAAATAACGATGTTGTAAATTATTTTTTTAGTCTTCTGTGTCATTTTGTTTATATGTTTTAAATATAAAATTCAAATTTCAAAAAGGGGCAAAAAAACAGACGGCACCCAGAACCACAAGAGTTCTTGGGCTGCCGTCTGTTTATATCGGATAACGGTTAACGCATTTGCATCCCGCCACAGATGCTTTTATTTGTACGCCCCAGCAATATTTTCGTTTTTTTCGGCTGCAAAATTATAGATTAAGAAAATAACTTGTAACCCCATGTACAACTGATTTAACAAAAAATTAAGATGTAAAATCACCCCCAAAAAAATTGAAAATTGAAAATTGAAAATTGAAAATTGAAATACATAAAAGATTATTAGTATTGTGTAATTAAATTTTAATAATTTTATTTCAACTTGAAATTTTAATTATAAAACATAAATAAATATACATATTTTTGCAAAAAAATTACGAAAAATGAAAATAGCAATTGACGGACATTCATCATGCGGAAAAAGCACATTAGCCAAGGCATTAGCAAAAAAATTTAATTTCATCTATATTGATACTGGTGCAATGTACAGAGCTGTTACTCTCTATGCACTAAAAAACGAAATTTTCTCAAATGGTTTAATAAACGAAGCGTTGCTAAAAGATGCTTTAAAAGACATAAAAATTGAATTTCGACGCGTAGGAGAAAACTTGCATGCTTGGCTTAACGGTGAGGACGTTGAATCAGAAATAAGAAAAATAGAAGTTTCGCGCTACGTTAGCCAAATAAGTGCCGTTGGATTTGTAAGAAATGAAATGGTTGCCCAGCAAAGACGTATGGCAAGTAACTCATCGGTGGTTATGGATGGAAGAGATATAGGAACGGTGGTTTTTCCTGATGCCGAACTTAAAATTTTTGTTACAGCTTCGCCAGAAATTAGAGCTGAACGTAGATTTAATGAGTTGAAAACCAAAGGAGATAATGTTTCATACGAAGAAATTTTTCAAAACCTTAAGGCTCGCGACTTACAAGATTCTTCTCGCGCTGTAGCTCCATTGCGACAAGCTGATGATGCTATATTACTCGACAATAGTAATATGACTATCAATGAGCAGTTTGAATATGCTGTAAAACTTGTAGAATCAAAAATATCTTGACATTTTTTTTAAAAGTACAATAAAAAATGCTTGCTAAAAAAAATATATGGTGTTTTTAGCAAGCATTTTTGTAAAAAAATTAGATTTTACAAACCTTTATATTATCCCAATCTCGTCTTTAGAATGTCAAGTTCGTTTTTCAAATCTTCAACTTGTCTTACAAGATCCGAATTTTTATTATAAAAACTTGTAACATTAACTGCCACAACCGCTATTTTTACAAGCACGTTATACGAATCGCGAATAGGTGTAAATGTTTCACTCATAAATATTTCTTTGCCGTTCATCGTATATTGAGTAACGCCAGAATAACTCAATCCCTCTGCAATTTTTTTCATATTTTCAATATGCTTTTCTTGTTCGGCTTTTGTTGACATAAAACTTTTAATGTCTTTTTCTGCTATTGCATTTAGTGGCATATCAATATCGTTAAGATAACGTTGATTTGCAGAAACAAAGAAACCTTGACCATCAAGTTCGTAATATCCAACAGAATTGTTGAGAATAAATGTATTCTGTTTTATAGTATCTTGCAATTGCTCATTCTTTTCTTTTTGTTTTTGCATTGCAGTTTGATGACTTTCGGCTTGGTTTTCGTAGTCGTCATGCAACTTCTGATACTTTACACCTTCGCGCTTATTTATCTCTTCAAGATTAACAATCTGAGCTTTAAGAGATTCTATATTTTTGTGTACCTCTGCTTCTTGTTGCGAAAGCATTTTTGACTTTTCGTGCGACTCAGCAAGAAGTTTTGCTGTATTCATATTTATCTTTACATTTGCAATAGTAGAAGCAATGGTTTCTCCTATTTTTTCGATAAATTCCACTTGGTATTTTTCAATTACTTGAAACGATGCCAACTCCACAATACCGTATGTCTCGGCATTAACTTTTAATGGAACAATTACAAGACAATTTGGATCAGATTCTCCGAGTCCCGAACTTATGTGAACATATCCCTTGGGAAGTTCGGTTAGATATATAGTTTCATTTTCTTGAAAACACTGACCTATAAGATTTTCGCCTATTTCAATGCGACGTTTTACATATTTAAGACGGTCGTAGGCATAAAAAGCAGTAAGTTCGAGGTGTATATCTTCTTGGTTTTCATCATTTACAATGTATATTCCTCCCATATTAGCATCGAGATAGCGAACAAGTTTTTCTATAACTTTATTTGACAACAATTGCATATCATCTCCAGCATTTCTAAGTAATTCGTTAAACTCAGCTAAGCCTTGCGAAGACCAATTTCGCTGTGCATTTTCTATTTTTCGTTGTTCTGCTTCACGGTCGGCTTTAATTAGGTTTTGACGCATCACAAGCAATGAGTTTCCAAGTACGTCGTTTTTACTTTGGGGCTTAAATTCACTCGAAAAGTTTCCTTCACCAATTTTTAACGCAAATTGTGAGGTTTCTTTTAGATTAAACACCAAAAGTTTCAAAGCCTCCGACATTTCTCCTATTTCGTCATTGCTTCGTTTTAAAGATACATCTGGCAATGCACCTTCGCTTATTTTTATGATTATATTTTTGATATAGTTTAACGAGCCTAATAGACTATTACTCAATATAAAAGCAACAATAAGCATAATTACAAAAAATACAAGAATACTATATCTAATAAAATTGTTACTTTCAACAAAGTTTTCGTCTATCAAATTGATGTTTTCGTTTGATGTTTTGTAAAAAATATCATTAAGATTGTCTGCGTTGTTTTGAGCTCGCCGATATGCTGAATAAATATCGCCCTCAATCACACTATATTTCATAAACGAATAATTGTTGATATTGCCAAAGTCCTGTGCAGTGCGCAAATTATCAAGCAAATCCTGATGTAGCGAAAATAGTGTATCAATTATTGTTGTGGTTTTGAAATATAAGTCTTTTGCTCGGTCGTTCCAAAGGTCTTTATCGACAAAATAAACAATCTGCGATTTTAACGAATCGTACAACAAAGAATGGCATGCGTCTATTTCGTTTTTTAATTTTATATCTCTTGAGTCGGCTTTTAGCACCCATTTTTGCACAAGTGCCTGACTACGCATCACCAATTCTTTGAGTTCTGTGGTATATTGTAGCGATGGTGCATACAACTCTATGTTTTGTTTTATACGCAAATTGCTGTCAGCTTGGCGTATGTTTATAAAGCGATACATCGACAAAATCAGTATGCTTAATAATCCAAAACCGATAATCAATTTGAGTTTTACCGTAAAACGAAACCGTGATTTCATTGTATATTTATGTTTATATGTTGATATTCTGTTAGTTACGAATTTATATATCTATAAATTATCCTTTAAAATTAAACAACAAACAAGCCAAATGCAAATATTTTTTTTGTTTTTTTGTTTCTATAAATTATTTTTTTTATTTAATGTTAATGCATTAGTTTGAAAACCAATTCTTTAAGCAAAGCTCCTGCATCGGTTGATGCATTACCAACTCCTTTGCTTTTAAGGTCATACTCTTTGAGTAATGATATGGCATTCTTTACCTTGGCAAGATTAATACGCTTTGAATACATTGTATAGTCTTTTATAAAATATGGATTTATGCCCATGGCACGAGCTAACGTACTATTGTCTTCGCGCGAATATTGCCAATATATCAGCATTTTACTAAAAAAACCAAATAAAGAAGATATTGTAAGTACTATTGGGTTGTCTTTTTGGTTTTTGGAAAAATGATCAACAATTCTTGCCGCTTTTAGTGTATTACCTTGTCCTATTGCGTTCTGTAACTCAAACGTGTTATAATCTTTACTTATGCCTACGTTTTTTTGTACGTCTGCAGAGGTTATTTTTGAGCCTTTTGGCAACACTATTGATAGTTTTTCTATTTCGTTAGCCACTTTACTTAGGTCAGTTCCAAGATATTCTGCCAACAATCTTGACGCTGTTATATCAATATCAAGACCAAGGCTTTTAACATGGCTATTTATCCAATCTGGTATTTGATTTTCGTAAAGTTTTGTCGAGTTGAAAATAACACCAAGTTTGTCTATTTGTGAATAAAGTTTTTTTCGTTTATCAAGCGATTTATACTTGTAGTTAATTACCAAAATAGTTGATTTTAGCGGTTTTTCAACGTATTTGACAATGTCGTCGATTTTTTTTAAATCCTGTGCTTCTTTTACAACAACCACTTGATACTGAGCCATTGCTGGATAACGACGTGCTATCATTACCAAATTGTTGATGTCTATATCTTTGCCATAAACTACCGTCTGATTAAACACTTTTTCGTCGGCTGTTAGCACATTATTTTCTATATACTGCGATATACAGTCGATAAAATATGGTTCTTCGCCTTGTAAAAAATACATTGGCTTATAGTTTTTGGCTTTTAAGTCAGCCATTATTTTGTCAAAATCGGACATTATATTTTTTCGACAATATTAAAATTTAAGATGTTTTACACTTCTACAATTATTGATTATTTCTTTCAAAGAATTAATGCCAATAGTTAAATGATCTTCAACATAATTTCTTGTAACTTTATCATCGCTTTCACGTGTTTTTACGCCAGAAGAAATCATTGGTTGGTCAGAAACAAGAAGTAATGCACCAGAGGGAATCTGATTGGCAAATCCAACGGTGAAAAGTGTTGCTGTTTCCATATCAACAGCCATAGCACGTATTTTTACCAAATATTTTTTAAAATCATCGTCCCATTCCCATACACGGCGATTGGTTGTATAAACGGTTCCTGTCCAATAGTCGTGTCCTGAATCTCGTATAGCCGTGCTAACTGCTCGTTGAAGGTTGAATGCAGGTAGAGCAGGAACTTCTGGTGGTAGATATTCGTTGCTTGTTCCCTCGCCTCTAATAGCCGCAATTGGCAGAATTAGGTCGCCAAGCTTATTTTTTTCTTTTATTCCGCCGCATTTCCCCAAAAAAAGCACTGCTTCGGGATCTATTGCACTTAAAAGATCCATTATTGTGGCAGCGTTGGGGCTACCCATACCAAAGTTTATCAATGTTATCCCTTCCGCGGATACGTTAGGCATATTTTTATCTTCACCAACAATGGGTACGTTGAAACGTTTTGAAAATAGTTCCAAATAATTTTGAAAATTGGTGAGTAATATGTGTTTATTAAAATCTTTTAATTCGCGACCAGTATATCTTGGCAGCCAATTATTTACTATCTCCGGTTTAGTTTTCATTGCAGTTTGTATTTTTGGGCGGAAAGATAATATTTTTATTTAATAAACTAAAAATTTATGTAATTTTTTTACGCTTATTATTTAAAAAATACTAATTGATGTTTCTAAAATTTATTTTATGTATTTTATAAAAACATTAAAAATTTACGATATATCTTATCGAGTTTAATAAATTATTATAAAAAAACGCACGATTTTTTTTATCGTGCGTCATTTCTATTATAATGTGTTTAAGTGTTTAGTTTCTATTGGCACGTTTACGCTCTGTTTCGTCGAGAATAATCTTGCGCAAACGTATTGACTTTGGTGTTACCTCTACATATTCGTCGTCGTTGATGTATTCCATGTTTTCTTCGAGCGACATTTTTACAGCTGGCTCAATCAATATTTTATCGTCGCTACCCGCTGCACGCATGTTTGTAAGTTTTTTTGTTTTAGTAACGTTTACCACAATATCTTCTTGACGTGTGGTTTCTCCAATTATTTCGCCAGCGTAAACTTCATCGCCCGGCTCAATAAAAAATTTACCACGGCTTTGTAAGTTGTTGATGGAATATGGAATGGCTGTTCCTGTTTCCATTGCAATAAGCGAACCATTACGTTGAGTAGAAAGGTCGCCTCGCCATTCTCCAAATTCTTTAAATCTGTGAGAAATAATAGCTTCTCCTTCTGTCGCTGTAAGAATTGGATTTGTTAAACCAATGATGCCACGCGAAGGTATGTTAAATTCGAGAAACACTCGATCGTCTTTGCTTTCTATGTTCAAGATTTCGCCTTTGCGTTTTTGAACCAAGTCTATCACCTTGCTCGAAAATGTTTCTGGCACTTCTACTGTAAGTAACTCTATTGGTTCAAATTTTTTGCCATCTTCTTCTTTTATAATCACTTTCGGCTGTCCAAGTTGCATTTCGTAGCCCTCACGACGCATTGTTTCTACCAAAACAGCAAGGTGAAGTATTCCACGTCCATAAACTTGGAGTTTTTCTGGAGAGTCGGTTTCTTCAATCCTAAGAGCAAGATTTTTTTCCGTTTCTTTAAATAGACGTTCGCGCAAGTGTCTTGAAGTTACAAACTTGCCTTCCTTGCCAAAAAATGGTGAGTTGTTGATGGTAAAAAGCATACTCATTGTAGGCTCATCAACATGTATTCGTTTGAGTTCTTCGGGATTTTCTGGGTCGGCAACAGTGTCACCAATATCAAAACTATCAAGCCCAAGCAACGCACATATTTCTCCGCATTGCACTGGAGTTTTGATTTTTTCTTTACCCAAACCTTCAAAAACATAAAGTTCTTTTATTTGTGAACGTTGAATTTCACCGTCTGATTTTATCACTGCTACAGTTTGTCCTGCTTGAATACTTCCTCTAAACACACGTCCTATGGCTATGCGACCCATATACGAAGAATAGTCGAGAGAGCTTATCTGCATTTGTAGAGGACCTTCAACAACTTTGGGAGCGGGAATGTGTTTAACTATAAGATCAAGCAAATAACTTACATCTTGAGTAGGAGTTTTCCAATCTGGACCCATCCAACCAACTTTCGACGAACCGTATGCCACTGGAAAATCCAACTGATCTTCTGTTGCATCGAGGGCAAACATCAAGTCGAAAACCTGTTCATATACCTGTTCGGGCGTACAATTTGGCTTATCAACTTTGTTGATAACTACAATAGGCTTTAGTTTAAGTTCTATTGCTTTTTGTAACACAAAACGTGTTTGTGGCATAGGACCTTCAAAAGCATCAACAAGCAAAATGACACCATCGGCCATGTTAAGTACACGCTCTACCTCGCCTCCAAAATCACTGTGGCCAGGAGTGTCTATAATGTTTATTTTTACACCTTTGTATCTTACCGAAACGTTTTTTGATAGAATGGTTATACCGCGTTCGCGTTCAAGGTCATTGTTGTCTAAAACCAAATCCTGCACCTCTTGATTTTCTCTAAAAAGGTGCGACTGGTGCAAAATTCTGTCCACAAGCGTGGTTTTGCCGTGGTCAACGTGCGCAATTATTGCTATGTTCCTAATGTCTTGCATTTGATGTACTTAAAAATTTTCAGCGTGCAAAATTACACTTTTTTTTTATTTTTTATGTTATTTTTTATTTAATTATGGTATTTTTTGGGTTATTTTTGCACTTTTTTCTAAAAAATTCATTAACAATCAAAAAATGATAATCGAAATAGACGAGAACGCGGGGTTTTGTTTTGGTGTTACCAATGCAATTAATAAGGCTGAAAAAGAAATAGCCAGCAGTGGTGGGCTTTACTGCCTTGGCGAAATGGTACACAATCAAGAAGAAACTGCAAGGCTATGCAACCTTGGATTAACAACCATAAACTATCAGAATTTTGCTACACTTAAAAATGCAACGGTGTTGTTAAGGGCTCATGGCGAACCCCCTTCAACTTACCAAACTGCTAAAAAAAACAACATAAAAATCATTGATGCCACATGCCCAATTGTATTACGTTTGCATAAAATGATAAAAGAAATCTGTCGTAGTAAGCTACAAAATTGCCAATAAATTAGCCTCGTTTAAAATATGGAACTTTTGGCTTTTCATGCCGTGGCGATAGTTTTTAATACTGATACCAACATCCTATAACTATAGTTCTGGCCAATCTATAACTATATCGGCTGTCGATTGACTTTCCCCTAAACTAATACTTCCAGCGGTCATATTAAAACTCGTATCATTATTTTCAGAAAGAATTCTCTATAATTCACTCAAATTAAACATGTTCTTATCTACTATAAAATCTGGATTTTCTATTTGTTCAAGTGCAGTCCATAAGACTCCATTATTTTTATTCTAACTAAAACCTTTTTTAATTTTACTATCTTTTCCTCTTGTAATCCATGATTCATTCAATAATTTTCTTGCACCCATTAAACTACCTTTATTGATAAAATATTGCATTGCTGCAAATAATAATTCACCGGCAGTTCCTTGATCACTTTTTTTATTGTTTAAATCTAAATTAGCACAAAGAATACTGTAATCAGTGATAATTTTTTCCAATTCATCTTGTAAATTAGAATCTTTTAAATATATTCCGCCCTTTTCCTGACTTGAACTGAATTCTTTGTTTTTATTATTGATATCAATACGTAATTTTTTAAGTCTAACACTAATATTATTAAGTGTTTGATAGTCAGTAGTAGATTTTCCTAAACTCCGCCCTAAGTTATCCAATAAATTATTTATTTCTCTTTCAAATCGGCCCAATTCGGTAACCGCAATGCCTTTTCCATTAGAATTAATTAAACCATGAATATTTTTATCTAAAAACATTTTATATACAACAGAATCGTTTAAATCAGTAGTTACCAAACCAGATTTTGCAATTTCAGATTTTTTAAACATTGACTAAAATTCTTCAATAATATTTCTATTATATTCTGATTTTATTTTGTCTATATTTTTACTTGTATTATTATAATTCCCGAATGCAAAAGCGCTATAAACATCACTCATATAATTTAAAGTATCTTTATCAATTTTTTGCAATTTTCCTTTTGCCTATTTTAAAATAAAAGCTCTGGTTTCATTGACAGAAGTATTAATATCTTTTTTTCTCTAATCCTCAGTCGATAAAGACTATAATTTTTTACTTATTAAATATTTTCCTTCAGTATATTGGATTAATCTATAATGTAAATAAGGAAAATTTAAACTCACAATATATTTTTCATCCTCCTTTCCTCCAAAATAAAAAAACGGGGAAAGAACTTAACGTCCTTTCCCCTTAAAATTATTCTTCCCCCAAGAGGAAAGCAATATCATCTGCGGGCACCCCATAAATGTCTTGCGCGAACTCGATATCACCGATCGGTGCAACCGGCTCTTCCGCAATCATTTCTTCTTTTGGGCATTCCTCACAAGAATTGTCGCTTTCGTTTAAAAAAGCTTCAACATCTTCTGCTGGAATACTTTCTGGTACTATACGCATTACTTCTTCTACCTTTTGTAAAGCTACCTCAGCAATCGAGGGCTGTTCAAGAGGCTGCTCTTGCTGAACAGCCTCTTGTTTTACCGACTTTTTGTATGTATTAGAACGATGTCTAATAAACATTAATTATTTCTTACCTCTGTAGGTGATATTAGCAGCATTGTAAGATACACCATCATATTCATGGTCATCTTCATGAATCATGCTATCAGCCTTGGAATCGAAGTTACCATCCTGAGCATTTGTGCTGCCACGATGATAGTCAGATCCACCAACACCAGCTCCGGCATCCTCAATAACCTGAATTGCAGCAAGAACCTTCTTGGTCTTATCCCAACGAGTATAGTCAGGGAAAGCATCAAGAGTGAAAGTGAAGGTAGAAGGATCACCAGTAGAAGCCATGTTAAAGGTGAAATTAGATTGAATGCGGCAGTTAGGAATAATAAACTCTGCAGGATAGTCAACACCATTAGTTCCACGGAATAAAGTGGAGGCTTCCAGGTAGAAGTTGCCGCCAAAGCTATCGGCAGAAATCTCAATCTGCTTAATACGCTCACGGCAGGTGTAATAGTCAACCATAATGGCATCAAAATCATTAGATACCTTAGGAAGAATCGCTTCATAAATATAAGGATTTACTCCATCTTCTTCAACATCAGCATAGTTGCATTCGTGTTCATCAAGAACAACATGAACATTGCCGCTGCCAGCGAAGTGACCGCTATTAACAACACTACCATCTTTCTTTACGCCATCATTTGCAGGAATGAATGGCTCAGAAATGATTTCGCCATCACGCATAAACATAACATAAATGTTATTTTCACCGTTGTTTGGCATGTAAGGAACATTGCTTAAATCAAATTCAATACCCTTAGAAGCGGCATAAGCACCACCGCCAGTAAAGGTTAAATCATCCTTAGCAATAGTTTCAACGATATGCTGCTTTAATAACTTCTTATCTCTGTCTTCGCTAGGAGAAGCACTAACAGCATCAAGATCATTTTCAATTAAGCCAGCACCAGAAAGAATCATTAATCCTTCAGGAGAAATTAATGCATCTTCCATCGTAAAGGTAAGTGTGCGCTCACCGTCCCAGCTCATAAGGCGAGCATTACCGCGTCCACCCTGTGCATAAACTGTAGTGGAGGCGCCTTCGAGACTGGAGGTAGTTAAAGTATCAAAATAAATAACAGGTTCGTCCTTATAGAAGACTTTATTACCAACCTGCATACGGGCTTTAGCACGCATAACGACTTCGCATATTTCGCGTACACCGTATTTCATATATGTTTGTCCTCCTAAATTATAATTTAGTGAATATTTTTCATCCAATTATCGGGCTGTTTAGATGAAGAACTACCAAATCCAGAAGTGCGAATACGTATATCAATATCCCAAGACACTTTCAGCTGATAACGCTCCATCAAGTCATACAGCTAAAACATAGTCAGTTTTGTTAAGTCTTCCAAAGGTATATGTAAACCAACAGTAAGAACAGACAAATACTAACTAAATACACTAATACTGTTAGCCCCCTTTAATTCTGCAACTTTTTGCCGACCCTTCATCAGCTTTTCAGCTATTTCTTTTGCTCTGGCCGATCCAGGGTTGTAAGTTTGCGCAGCTTCAGGGGATTCGTTACTGCAAAAAATTAAACGTAAAATTTCCTACAATGCCTCAAAATTACTGTCATCTATATATTTTGGATCGGTATTTTTATTATTTAATAATATGGACCGCGGTGTCATCATAACTTGACTTTGAGGAAACAATAGGGATAACAATTGAATAGTTGCGTTTTTTTTATCTTTTGCAGATTTATCTGACATTATTGTCATAAATATTTGAAAATTGTTTGTGTCCATTTTTACACTTTTGTCCTGAGCAAACATATTTTTGTAAAAACACAAACATTGAACGCCAGAAAAAAAATCTTGTTCTCCGATTAAAGCAATTTCATTAAGACGAGGTTGATGTACAGAAGTTTCCAAAAAAGGAACTGGCAAATCAGTTCCACACATCAAACCAAGCCGATAATCCATTAAATTTTTCCTTTGCCTTCAGCCGCTGTATATTCTTTAAAATCTTGTAAGAATCGTATTTCATCAGCAGGATTAGGCATTTTCTTTTGATCATCATCTCGATGCCATGACTGATACATCACACAAAGACCCGCAAACTCATCAGTCAAAACTATTTGAGACGCCCCCAAAAACTCTATATCCCCAATACCAACTAAATATTTATTATTAATCATTGAATCAATTTCTGCCGCTATCTTATAGGGACGAAGTGCCAAATCCTATAATTGCCATTGATCAAAATGGCAAATAATATCAAACTCTATAATATTATCTCTAAATTCAGGATTTTCTCCACTAGTAACGAAATTATCAAAATTAATAATAATATAATTCAACACTGATTTGTCTACGTACAGCTTAGGAACAATTTTAATGTTTTTACCAAATAAACCCATCGCTTCTTCTTCTGTTAAAGAAGGTTTATTAAGTGCATCTGGAGTAGTATAATATAATAACCTCTGGATACGTTTATTTTTGGAAATTCTATCAACTATAATTTCCATATCCTTCTCGACAGATAAAAAGCTGGATTTTGGCGGCTTATATCCATCAATCTTCATAATATCTCCTTTTTCTCTTAGAACAAAGATTCCACTACAACGGTCTTTTGATATTGGGGATTTTCTTTATTCCCAAAAA
>CALFIU010000065.1 GCA_937877455.1 uncultured Bacteroidales bacterium | reverse complement strand
CTCTTTCCCTACACGACGCTCTTCCGATCTGCGCTTACTGGAAGCCTGCGAATTTGCAGATATTTATAAGCGCAAAAATTCTCAGGCGGTATTCAGCGTTGTTGACGAGGAAACGGGAGATCTTGAGTACCAGGTTTGAATCTCATGGTGAAATAAGCGGAAGAGGCTACTGTATTTACAGCGGCCTCTTATATTTTTCGCAATATTTACAGCTCTTATAACGGAGGTGAAGAACTATGGCAAATATTATAGTAGCAGAAAGAATTCATAACTATATCACAGAAAAAGCGCAGTATTATGCAAGATTAAATACCGATGATTTATCAGATGAAGAACTGATAAAAATACAAGGCGCACTTGAAATACTGATGGATTTAGACATGGTATTGTTTGAAGAGCTTTTAAACTGTATATCGGTTGCCGTTTAGAACCGATAATATGTAAGGACGTTTAACAGCGTCCTTTATATTTTTCTCGTAATGGTTTTTAAAAAGGAGGTTTAAATGATACAATCTATAATGGCAACCGCCGTAAACGAAAAAGATTTTTCGTATTTAATAAGCAATTACGACATAACAGACGGCGTGGACATTTTTAATTATTTTCCATTAAAACAGCAAAACGGTTTTATGTGGAAATCGGCAACAAACGCACAAAGCACAAGACAAGCCGCACGAGTAATTGCAAGAAACGCATCGCTGCCGCTTGGAGAGAATCCAGCCACGGACATTTTGCGCGGAGATATACCCAAAATCGGCGTTAAATATTTTATGTTAGACGACGAATTGTCGGAATTTCAAACAGCACTTGCAAGAGCAAACGACGCAAGCGCACAACAACTCGTTAGAGAAACCCTCGACGACCACGCAAAAAAAGTTATTGATATGATTAACCACCGTGTGTCGTGGATGGGCTTACAGGGCATGAGCCGCGGCAAGGTTGAATTTACACGCGACAATAACGGCTCTGTTGTTTCGGAGCAAGATTTAGACTATATGATGATACGCCGCGGACGTTACGGAGCAGCGTGGACTGACAAAGCAAACGCAACACCTATAACAGGCGATTTTGTCAACGCAGTAAAAGACGGCAAAGCAAAAGGTTTTAATTTTAAATTTGCGTGGATGTCGCTCAATACATTTGCAGCGATGGCAGCAACCGAAGAAGTTATAAAATTGTCTGCATCGTTAGCAACAAACATTTTGGGTGCGGCTTACATTCCTGGCGTTGACGCGGTTAATAACGCATTAAGGACACGTTCAGACATTAACAATATTCAGATTAAAATTATAGATGAATTAATTGATGTTGATGGAGAGAACAAAAACCCATTTATCGACAACGTTGTTTTGTTCACAGAAAGCGAAAAATTGGGCGAATCCTACTGGGCAACGCCAGCCGATATGGCAGTAAAAGGCAGCAATGCAATGAAAGCGTTAAATTCTTTCATTTGCGTAAAGCAGTGGGCAGAGGAAGACCCACTATGCGAAATAACGGCAGGCATTGCAAACATTATACCCGCATTTGTAGCATCACAGCGCGCAATGTTGGTTGATGTTGTAAATGAAACTTGGAGCGAGGGCGATTAATTTTAATTCCATTTGTGATAATTATTTATACTTATATTTATTTTTTATTGGTTTATAATTGTTGACTATCCATGATTAACCGCCCGAAAAATCGGGCGGTTTTTTAATAAACGAAAAAAATATGACAAATAGAGAATATATAACAGCCACGACACAGAGATTTAATTTTTCTGATACGGATATTGAATTGTTTTTTGAAAATCAAAAAACAAATTTAGACCCAGACGAAGAATGCGACGTAACAGCAGCGAAAAAAGCATTAATAACCGAAATAGCATCAATTTTACCACTTTACAACGTTTCAGAGGGGGGCTACTCAATATCGTGGAATTTCGACGCAATAAAAATGTGGTATCGTTTAGCATGCGAAGAATTAGGTATAGTTCCAACAGGCATTATTCCAACCGTAAAAGCCGTAAAAGTATGGTAACATTATCGCAATACCCCCATTATCTTTATTATTTTGTTTTAGGAGAAAGCAGCCAAGACGAAAACGGAACGTGGCAACCAAGCGAGGGCAACTGGAATTATCTTTGTCGGTGCAGAATTGAAAGAAATGGGCAAGCGCAGACAATAACAACAGCAGACGGAAAAGTTTTTCAATTTACAGCAACAATTTACATGGCAAGAAACATTAATCAAAAACCGTTGGCAATTGGCACAAAAATTTTTGTTTCAAAAACAGAGTTTGAGCCGTCAGAAATCAACGAACCAAAAATAAAACAAGCCTTAACAGATGGCGAGATTTTGGCATATAAAGAAAACGCTACCTTTGAAGTTGGACGGTTGCATAATAGAATGTGGATTTAAATTTAAAAAAAATGGACGCAATACAAACGGATAGTGTTATTTATAAGATTTTAACCGACGCAGCGGAATTATTGAATATAACAGGCGGAATTTACACGGCAGGGGAGCGACCAGACGGCAGCGACAAAGAAGATATTGTTATTAACAATATATCTTTTGAACACACCACGCCAAAACGCGGAATAACAAATGTTAATATTCACGTCCCCGACTTATTAGTCGTAATTGACGGTTTGCAGCAGTATAAAACCAACCGTGAGCGTTTAAAGCAACTTGGCGACATTGTTGCTGGCGTTATTGATAGTGCAGTAATAAAGGGCATTAATATTAACATTGACTCTTCCCAACTTTTTGCAGACACCAACCACGAGCATTATTTAAATTTGCGTTGTTCGTGGTTAATTGCAAAACCCTACACCTCCGAACTCGATGTCGCCGACAATGAGTTTATAAAAAAATTAAACGATTTAGAAAACAGAGTAAAAAAATTAGAGGAGCGACAGGCATGAATGAATTTATAAAGCAACTTTTATTTTGCATTGCAAAAATAACGGAAGTCCCAGCCGCCGAAATAGTTTCTACGAGCAGAAAAGAAGAAACGGTGGTGGCTCGCAAATTGTTTGTTTTATTTGCGAGGCATTACGGAATATCAACAGACACCATCGCTAAAATCTTGAAAATCACAACCGCTGGAGTAAGGAATATAACAAAAGCAATTAACACGCAAGAAAAAACAAAGATTTTCAAAATTTATTGCTATCAAATAAAAAAAGAACTTGAAACAAACCATGCCGTCCCACTACTTGCAAAAGTCTAAATTGCCGTTGATAATTTAAGTTTAATTTAAATGTTTAAAAATGGCAGAAATTTATCAACTTCCCGAAGGCGGAAGTAACAACAATTCAGTACCAGCGTGGCTGCCTTACGTAAGCGGCAACAACGGTGGATTATTAGGTGGCAACGGACTCGGCAGCGGCGCACTCGGTTTTATTTTTGGACTATTATGCGGCAATGGCGGTTTTGGAAACGGCATTTTTGGCGGCGGAAATAACAACGCAAATGCTACAATGCTTGCAAACGCGCAGCAATATTTAATGGAAGCAATTAACCACAATGGCGAGCGAGCAACCTCTGCAATTCAAAACCTTGCAAACGTAACAGGACAAAATTTTAATTTCCTTGCATCTGGCATACAGCAATTAACAAGTATTGTAAGCACCATCGCAGCCAACCAAGGAATGAACGTCCAACAAATTTTAAACGGCATTCAGAGCGGCAACCAAGCAATTTTGTCGCAGTTTCAACAATGTTGCTGCCAACAGCAACTCGCACTCGCCAACATGCAAGGCAGCATTAATACAGGTTTGCAGGGTATCCGCGGCGATATTGCATCGAAAGCGGCAGATGACCGTCTAAACAATTGCCAATTACGCTATGACTTAACGCAGAACGATAACGCCAACGCGCGCGCTATTATTGCAAAAATAGACCAAGTCGAAGATAGCAGAAAAGACCGCGAAATAACGGCATTAACGGCAAAAGTTGCACAATTAGAAAGCCAAAACACAACCGCCGCAATGCTCAACGGTGCATTAAACCCAATAATCGGACAATTGGCAGGAATAAAGAGCGAAGTGGACGCGATTAAACGCTGTCAACCGCAAACAATAACACTTCCAAATAACAGCATGACCGCAGTCCCAACGATATGGGCAAACGCGGTGGCGGATAATATTGTCGATAAAATATCGGCAGCAATAGCAAACGCAACAGCAACAGCAACAGGCGGAACAACAACAGCATAAAAAAAATTTAACAAAAATGGATTTTAACTCGTTACCACAAGGCGCACCTGTTTATGTTTTTAGAACAACAGGAAAATTAACATTTAAAATTGGAACGTTGAAAACGAAGTTTAACCAACGCAATGTTGCTAAACCCGACCCAAGCGCAAACCAATATTATAACTTTAATACAATTCCAAACGCAAATATGGTGTTTGATTTAGCAGTAGATTTTGACGGCAAAGAAGAAATTTTGCAAGAAATCCCTGCTATTGCAGAAGTGGCAACGCTTGATGACAAACAGACATTTGTTTCATGTTCGCAATCTTCATTAACCGCGATTGTAAAAAATACGGTTAATACTGCTAAATTTCATTTAGCAAGGAAAGAATATTATAACAATGTTATTGCAGATGGCGAAGAAATTTTGACGCAAATAGACCCAAAAAGCGCAGAGGAAAAGCAGCAAGCCAAAACCATTTGTGAACTAAAAGAAAACTATTCGCAAATGGCAAAGGACATAGCAAAGTTTAAAAGCGACCAAGCGCAAATGTTAAGAATGTTGCAGAAGATGACGGGCGAAAAATCCATTAAAAACGAGGATAAATAAAATGGCTATATATTACATCGATAAAGAGAGCGACAACAACGAGATGCGCTCCAATATGCGCAGCGAAATGCGCAGAATGTACAGAAACGGCAACCGACACTGGGACGGAGAAAGAAACAACCGAACATATTCAGACGGTTATCGTGAGGGTTACAAAGACGGACGAGAGGACGCAGACAACTCGTGGGACGAGGAAGAAAATTTTAGAAGAACCAACAGCAGCCGAGGAAGATATTAATGTTTAACGCAAAAAAACAGCCGAAATAAAAACGGCTGTTTTTTTTAAAACAGAACAAAATGAAAAACTATGTTTCAGAGGGACGCGCAATTTATGAGGATTACAACCACGGCAATTTTAGCAAAAAACTTGCCGAGTGGGCAATTAACAACATGAAAACCGACGACGCAGCAACAGGCACATTAAAACGGATAAAAACGCATGACATCGAGGAGATGAAAGAGGTTTTAAAAACATACAAAATTAAACTTCCCGAAAACACGATTTATACAGCGTGGTATCTTTACAACATGACCTTTGCCGACTATCCAAAAACAATAACAACCGAAGAACAAAGGGCTAATTTTGTTGGAGAAACAATCCTTGATCCCGACAGCGACCCCGCCGCGGTTTTAGAATGTTTTGTCGCAAAAATGGCAACAATGGGAATCCCGATTTTTTGGGAAAATCTTTTATAAAAAAACGGACACACTATTTTTTATAAAAAAGGTTGCATTTATTTTTGTTGTAAAAGCCCTGAGAACTGCAAATGGCGTTATTTCTGTTTTCGTCCTTAAAGGGGTAAAGACAACTCAAAAACGCACGGTTTTAAACTTATAAGGTAAGTTTTGGCAAGGTTTAAAATACGGAGAGTTGGTCGCGAAAAACCTAACGCCATTTTTTATAAAAAAATAAAATGGATATAAAGAAAGCAATAAAAATCGCAAAGGAACACCAAAAGTGGCGCAGAGAAAAACCGCCATATAACGGAGACACCCCCGAAAAACACCGTCCGATGCCATCCACCGCGCGAGAATACGGCATCGCCTTAGATTGTTTAATCAAATTTGCAGAAGAACCCGTCAAGACGCAAAATTTTTAACTCTTCAAAATTTAATACCGAAAAAAAAATGATACAGCAAGGATTTTTTATAAAAAAACATATACCGAAACCATGGTGGTTTATGGTTTATTATAACGTAGAAACAGCAGAGGAACGGCAAAAAATTTATGGTGCTTTGTTGGCAGCAGGCGGAAACCGAGAAAAAGCCGAAAAATCAATTGAAATATTACGCAAGCCAAACACCGCTTATATTTTTTCAAATTTAAACGAAAAAACAACAATTATCGCTTTATCATACGTAACATCAAAATACGAATTTTTTAACAGCATAACCCACGAATTACAACACGCCACAGCGCATCTTTGCGATGCTTTTAATATACCGTTAGACGGAGAACAGGCAGGGTATATCCAAGGCGAAATCGGAGAAAATCTATATGAGGGCGTGGCACTATCTATTTGCCCAAAATGTAAGAATAACGGAAATAATTAATTTTGATACCATGGAAAAAAGTTTGCTTGAAATCATATTGCCGCACATTGTTATTTTTGCAGGGCTTTATATTGCCGTTTTGTTTGCTATCCTTGCCGACCTTGCCGCAGGGTACAGAAAAGCGAAAAAAGATGGTTTTTTACGGAGTTCAAAAGGTTTGCGCCGTACCGTTAAAAAAATTGCAGAATATTACAACCTTATGTTTGTAGTTTCGATTATAGACATCGTGCAAATGGTTGCTATTTGGCAAGGTAATTTTTCAATACCAACAATGCCGTTTTTCTCTTTTATAGCAACAATTTTTTTATGTTTCATCGAGTTAAAATCTATTTACGAAAGAAAAAGCGAAAAAGAGCGAGCCGACATCGAAGATGTCGCAAAATTTATCGTAAAAACAGCAAAAAGCAAAGACACACGCGAATTAATAAATTTTTTCAGTGAATATATTGAAAAAAAATAACACACTATTTGAAAGCATTATTTTAAATCTTTTATTTGTACATTAATTTTTAATTAAACAAAGACCATGGCAACAAATACAAAAGTTTTCACGCTTGGACTCGCAAAAATTTTATTTGGCGAGCCAGCAGCCGACGGCGGCATGAGTACCGACTTAAAAACCGTTGGTTATACCAATCAAGACTCTTGCAACATTACCCAAGACGACCCCGAAGTAACGGAATTTTACGCGGAAGAAGTGGACGACCCTGTGATTACTAAGTCCAAAAAAGGCAAAACCAGTTTAACAATGTCTATAATGGACCCATCTGTCGACGTTTTAAAGCAATTTCTCGGTGGTACTATTACGGAAGATGGAAAATGGGAAGACGGCGAACTATACGAAAACATAGAATTGTCTGTCCGCATTGTTTCTGACCAAGGCTATGTTTTTGACGCGCCGCGCGTAAAAATTGACGCAAAAATTAACGCACCATTAAATAACTCCAACCTCGTAACGTTAGATATAAATGGAATTTTCTTAAAACCGCAAAACCACGCGAAATTAACAATGATACCGCCTGACGTATGGGAAACAATGCAAACCGAGGAAACCGAAGAAAGCGGAGAAGAAACAAATCCTTAATTTTTTTTCATAAAAAGTGATTTTTATTTTTTTGATTTTTTAGTCGCTGTCGCTGCATCGGCAGCGACTTTTTTTAATAAAAAGAGTATGGAAAATTTAAAGCAAGAACAAAAAGAATCAGCAATTTTAATTAACAAAGGTTTTGAAATTAAACTTTGTTATAAAGTAACAAAAAGAAAATTTTTGTTTTGGGAAGAAACCAAAACGGAAATAAAAAATCTAACGTTTAAAGAGCCAACTCTCGCAGTTTTGGATATAGTAACAGATAGATTTTTGAGGTTAGAAATTACAGAGCCGCAAAAAAACGCAGAACCCGCCGAAGTTTTAAGAACCGCCAATTTAACAGCCACCAACAACGCGGAAAAAATGGCTGAAATAATAGCAGTTTTTGCGCTCGGAGAAAACGTTTTTGATTTTGACGGCAGAAAGTATCATTACAACGCAAAAAGGGTTTTAAATTTAACAAAAAAAATATTCCATAACATAAAACCCAGTTTGTTAATTAGCATTGTTTCACAATTAACCGCATTATCGAATTTGCCAAATTTTTTGCATTCTATCAGATTAACAGGAGCAAACCGCACCACGACACCGGCGGCTCTGGTAGAATGATACAAAGCCGGTCAACGTACGGTCGCCGTGCAGCAATTTGTGAAAAATTTGGATGGACGATGGATTATTTAAATCATTGTATTTCTTATGCTTTTATTATTCGTTGTTTGTGCGACTTGCCACGATACGAGTATGACAAAGACAACACCAAGCAAGGCGAAAAAATAAAATTAACAGATAGCAATGCGGATGAGTTCGCAGCATTTATAAAAAAAATAAACAAAGCAAAATAAAAAAAATATGGCTGAAAATATCGGAAGTTTGGAAGTTGACGTATCGATTACAAACGTCAATGTCGAGCAAGTAACAAAGCAAATAGCAGACGAATTAAATAAAGTAAAAGCAGCCACCGACGGAATGGCAGCAGCGATGGACGATGCCGAAGATAGCATAAAAGACTGCACAAAAAAAATGGCGAAATCCACCGACGATGCGGCAAAGTCCACCGACGACCTCGCCGACGCAGCGGACGCAGCCGCAAGCGAAATAAAAGAAGTTGGCAAAATACTCTCAGATATTGCCGATGCCGCAGACACAGCCGCCGACGCAGCGAAAGAATTAACCGACAATTTAGACCCAAACGCAGCCAAGGTCTTTGCAGACGAAATGCAAAAAGTCGCAGAAAGCGAAGTAACCACCGCCACAGCCGCGGAAGAAGTCGCAGACGCTACAAAAAGACAAAACGAAGAAACGCAAAATCTATCTTCCAATTTAAGCAAAGTTTTTGAAGAAATTAACAATGTTATTTCAGCAGAAACCGACCGCGCGGAAAAATATGTCGAAATAAACAAACACATAAAAGAACTTACCGAAAACCAAGATGCAATGGGCAAAATTTCGCCCGAACTAAAAAAACAGATAGAAAATTTACAAGATTACACCAACCAACTTCAAACTCTTATTGCCGAACAAGAGCGCATGAGCATTGCTGGCGAGACTTCCAACAAAACTTATGAAGAAAATGCCGCAAAAATAGACGGTTTAAAATCAAAGATAAGCGGAATAACAAAAAGCACACAATCCGCCACCACAGCCACCACAGCACAAAACACGATGTGGAATATACTCGGGAAAACGCTAGGTGTTACCGTACCAGCAGGAGCAACAGCAACGAGATTCGCAATTGAGGCGGTTAAAACCGCTATGTCCGCAGGTCTTTTAACCGTTATAACGCTTGTATCGGAGTGGCTAACAAAATTGTTTGACAAACTAACATTTTCATTTAAGTTGCAATCGCAGTTAAATGAAAAAGTTTCTGAAAGTACCGCCGAAACCGTTGCTAATTTAAAATTGTTACAAGCACAATGGAACGACCTCGGCGACGATTTACAAGCAAAAGAAAAATTTATTGAAAGCAATAAATCTAAATTTGACGAATTAGGAGTGTCCGTTCAAACCGTTGCTGACGCGGAAAATTTACTTGTTACCAATACAAATGCATATGTAACAGCGATGATGGCGAGGGCAAAAGCAACCGCCGCCCAAGATATTATGCAAGACAACATGAAAGACAAATTAAAAGATTTGGCGGAGGCAGAAACAGAATATAATAAAAATAAAAATCTTTTGCTAGATGCACAAAAAAAATATGATGAGTTACACGCAAAACTAAATGACAATAAAAACAATGCTGCTTTTATTTCTGAATATAATAGAGCCGCAGATAACTTGAATATAATAAATCAAAAAATAAAAAAATATTCCAATAAAAGCAACGAAATTAACGCCGAAATCGAAAAAGACAACGCAAAATTTATAAAAATTATAATGGGGTCGAATAAGGAAGCCGAAGATGCGTTAAAGGCGGCTAACATTACGTTAATATCAAAAGATTTTGAAAACCAAATAGCAGAGAGAAAAAAAGCCTACAAACAATATGCTGCAGATTTAAAAAGTACGGACGACGAAATAAGGCAAAATGCGGCAACCAACAACAAAATTAATCTTGCCGACGGCAAAACTTTTTTGGAATATCTTAAAAAAAGGAGAGAGGAAGTAAAGGGCAATGCGCAGCAATTAGCAATTATAAACAAAGAAATCTCGGCTTTAACACAACCGACAAAGGCAACATCATCAACAACAAAGGCAACTCCCGACAAAGAAGAACTAACATATTACCAACAATTAAAAGCCGAATTGCAAGAGGTAAACGCGCAAAAAGAAAAAGGCTTTAAACCTGACCCTCAAATCGTTGAAAGCCTTGAAAAAGAAATAAAGGCGTATGAAGAAAGAAATGGTCTTATTGAGCCTCCAACCGTTGACTATTCAGAAAAAATCGCGAAATACAAAGAATTTGCGAAAAAACTTGTCGCATTGCAAGCAGCCGCAGAAAAACAAAAAGACGAGATTTTTAACAACGAAAATTTAACCCCCGAAGAAAATAACAAGGCACAAGGCGACATCGATAAATTTTTAAATGCGGACATTGAATTGTTAAAGGAGCAATACGGAATTGTGGGCGACGATTTAGCAAACGCTATTTTATCAAGCATGGAGAATGCATTAACAGAGGGCGCGCCCGACATTGCCGCGCGAATGATACAAATCCAACAAGAAATTGCAAACTTAACAGAAGGACTGGGAGCAACCGACGAATATGGAAATGCCGTGGATAATTCAGAAAAAATCGCAGCATTAACCGCCGAACTTGAAACGCTAAAAAATAAATATAACGACGCAAAACAAGCAATAAAAAATCTTGGCAAAGAGAAAAAAGCAACCGATAAAGAACTAAAAAAAGCAGAGATTAAACAACTATTAACGAGCATACAAAATCTTGGCGATGGTTTCTCCTCGTTAGGTCAGCAAATCGGTGGAGCAGCAGGCGAAAGCCTGCAATTTATTGGCAGTTTAACCACCAACATAACATCAACAATTTCAATGATACGAAATTACGGAGAAATGGCAAGCCAAGAAATCCAAGGTGTTAGTAAAAGTGTCGGAACAGCCATAAAAGCCGTCGAAACGGCAAGCGTTATCCTTGCCGTAATATCAGCAGCCATGGAAATTGCCATGAAAATTATCCAACTTTTTCAAAAAGACGAGGAAACCTACGAAGACAGAAAAGAAGTTTATCAAGCCTACATTGAAACGGTTGATAAAGTAATCGACCGCGAAAAAGAACTTATTGCAACAATGACAGACACGCAAGAAATAATGCGTGAAACAACCAAAATCGCGGAACTTTACGACAAACAAGAAGAATCCACACGCCGCATCGCGCAGGATTATTTGCTGCAAGGAACAAAGGGCAAAAAAAAGAACCGCGGGCATACGGTCGGTTACGAAATTGGCGCAAAAATGACTGCCGCCGATTATCAAGAATTAAGGAACGCTGGCATTTTTGGTATTAACAACGCAAACGACCTAAAAAGCAATTTGTTTAGTTTATCCGCCGACGAAATAAGAAAAATGCAAGAAAGCGCAATCGGTTTTTATTCTAAACTTGATGCAGAAACGCGTGGATATTTGGACGAAATCGCAAAAATTGACGAGGCACGCGCAAACCTTGACGCGGAAGCTGCGGAAGCAATAACGGGTGTTTCTTTTGATTCCATGAAAGATAATTTTAAAAGCGCATTAATGGATATGGACGTAACTGCGGAACAACTCGGAGAAACCATCAGCGACACAATCCACGAAAAATTAATAAGTAATTTGGTTGATGATGAATTAACCGATGATTTAAAAAAAGTTTATGATTATTACCGCGACGCGATGGCTGACAATAAAATTACAGAAGAAGAAATGCGGCGGTTGAATCAGTTGAAAGACGATGCCACACAAAAAGCGATAAGGCGCAAAGAAAGTATCGATGCGTTATTTAAAGAAGAACAAGAGGAGATGGAAGAAGATGGCGGATTGGCAGGAGCGATAAAAGGAGCGAGCCAAGAGAGTATCGACCTTTTAACAGGACAAACTAACGCCGTAAGAATGAACCAAGTCGCAGCGATGGAATTAGCAAGGCAGCAATTATCCGCCAGTCTTGCAATTAGCAGCAACGTGGCACTTTGCGCTAATTATTTAAGCAGCATTAAAACCTCGCTTGATAACAGCGGCAATTTAAGAGCGCAGGGCATTTTGTAATAAATATTTTTGAAGATAGGTTTTGTTTTAAGTTTTCTTTTTTTTAGCAACGGTATTTTGCCGTTGCTTTTTAAATTTTATTTTCGCAAAAAAAAATATGGAAGTAAAATATTTTTTAAACGAAAAAAACATAAAAACCAATTTTGGCGTTTATGTTTCTGCATCGTCGGGGATTTTAGATTTACCCGATTTTAAACCACCATTAACGAGAGAATGGGACGAAGAACACGGCTCGGTGGTTGATTTAGACACACTAAGGCTAAAAAACCGCGAAATAACGTTAGAATGCTTTATCAACGCAGAAAGCAATTTTGAATTTATTACAAAATTAAACTCTTTTTATTCAGAATTTTTAAAGGCAGGATTTAAGCGTTTGCGGATTGAGGTCGGCAGCGAAGTGCCGCCGTTGGTTTATGATGTTTATATTGCCGAAAAAATCAGCATTACAAAAAAATGGTCAACAGGTACGCAACAGGGCAATTTTACTATCCGTTTAATCGACCCGAACCCACGCAAAATGATATTAAAATTTGTTGCAACAAACAGCGTAAAACAATTTGAAATCACATTAAGACCGCCAAGTGGGTGGAGCATATCAAATATTTTGTCAACGTTTGGCGACGGCGAAATAAAAAATTACAACGAAACAAATTTTGAATATAACGAAGATAACGACATTATCATAACACACAATTATAAAGCCGCAGGCGATTATTATATAATTTTAAGCGGCGTTATTGATAATTTTGAACCCTCTTTTGATTTATCAAACACAGAACTATTATGGCAAACATTATAATTTATCAAAAAGACGGTGAGCCAATTCCATCGTCCGAACTTGATTTTAAAATTACAAAAGCAGAACAAAATATAAAACTTTTTGCCGACAACGTTTTGAACGTTGAAATCCAAAGCAATAAAGTTTTGCCATTAGCAATAGGATGTTATATAGAATATTGTGGCGAAATTTACACTTTAAACCAGTTGCCGACGGTTGTAAAAAATAGCAGCGTAAATTTTACGTCTACAATGCAGTTTGAAAGTATTCAATACGAATTATTAGACTGCGCGTGGCTACTTCCTGCCGACACATACGGTGATAGTTTCACGGGTAATTTAGAATCGTTTTTAAATATTCTTATTGAGAATACACAGCGAAATACAAAAACATGGCGTGTAGAATATATGGTGGGCGACGTTGATTTTATGAAAGAATATAAAACGCTTACATACACACAGACCAACTGTTTGAACGTTTTACAAAATCTTTGCAAAGAATTTGGTTTTGAATATAAATTTGTTTTGGACGGAGATGAAAGGGTCATCGAAATTTACGAAACTATTGGCGATACGTTTCCTGCGCGTTTTCGATACGGACAATCGGGCGGTGCTTACAAAATAGAAAGAAAAACCACAAACAATAAAAACGTAATAACAAAACTTTTTGTTTTTGGCAGCGATAAGAATCTTCCAACAGGATATCGCGAAAATAAACTTTGTTTACCAAACGCATCTCGGAATTTGTCTTATATAACCGACGCAGAGGCACAAGCATATTATGGTATTAAAGAATCGGTTAAATATTTTACCGATATTTATCCACAACGTTACGGAAAGATAACATCACTTGTTCCCAATTCGAGCGCGAGCCATGCGCAATATGATTATAACGCTTTTTATGATAGCAGCATGGATTTTGACCTAAATGAAACGGACGAGAATGGGGACACAAAATGGCTGATAGATGGAACAACCGCAAAAATCCAAATGGTAACTGGCAATTTAGCAGGTTACCAATTTGAACTAAAAAAATTTTACAGGCAATATGGTCGGTCTGGTCTTCCTGCCTTTTTTGTTAAAACCTACACGGACGCAAATGGGCTAAAATTTCCAAACCCAAACTCCGCCGCGTTTCAGTTTCAAGTCGAAGACGAATATTTTATAACAGATATAAGGCTGCCCAATAGTTACGTAACAAGCGCGGAAAACAAATTGAAAGACGAGGGGCAAAAATATTTTGATGCATATTGCAAACCGCAAGTAAGTTATGCTATTTCAATAGATAATTTCTTTTTGCAAGCCTTGTACGGAGAAACGAGAATTGAGCAAACAATTTTCAAAACAGGGGACTACATCGAAGTTTACGACACAGACCTCGAAATTTTAAAGAAACTCCGTATTTCTCAATTTACGCGCAACCTTTTAAACCCTTACGAGTTTACGGTCAATATTTCCGATAACGTCGAAATAACAAGCACATTTCAAAGAATTGTTTCAGATATTGCCGACATAAAGAATATTATAACAATTTCAATGAAAAACAAATAATGAAAGAAGAAAATATACCTTGTGCAACAATACATGGCGATAAAATACAAGCTGATAGAATTAAAAGCATTAATGAATTCTCCGCAGGAAAAGTCAATGTCTTAATTGCTACAGATGTTGCCAGTAGAGGCTTAGATTTCCCTAATGTATACTGTGTAGTCAATTTCGATTTGCCCCAGACGAATGATGATTATATTCACCGTGTGGGAAGAACTGGTCGAGTTGGTCAAGAAGGAAAAGCTCTTACTTTCATTGATGGAATGGATGAAACTAATAGAATCAAGTTAATTCACTTTTTGAAAAATCAAGGACAAGAAGTTCCTGAATGGATCGATGACTCCATTTCACAAAAAAGATATAGCTTCTTCGCTGCGAATAAAAGGAAAAGAGACGATGAAGGAAATGAGAACAATAACAAAAACGATGATAAAGATAATGAAGGATTCAAG
>CALFIU010000064.1 GCA_937877455.1 uncultured Bacteroidales bacterium | reverse complement strand
AAATCGAATATCAAATGGCGTTGGTGAAGTATCGTCAGGCGGTGGGGAATTGAAAGTTGAAAATTGAAAATTGAAAATTATGACTACCCGCATTTAACATAAAATAAATTTTTTTATGTTAAATACGGATAATCATATTGAAAATTGTGAATTGTGAATTGTCAATTGTGAATTGTGAATTAAAAATTCTAATTAACGACTTTTTCAACACATAAATGTAAGTAGATGAAAAAATTACTATACGTATTATTGGTTCTTCTTACTTCGTGCGACGATATGTTCAGTACGCATCCTTATGACGTGAACATCAAGGGAGAGAAAGGTATCAACAGCACACAGTCAGCAGAGATTGAACGACGTTTTGTCGAGAAGGATACGCTGCGTGTAGCGTTTATAAGCGACACACATCTGTGGCACTCAGACGCAAAGGACGAAGTGGCGGATATTAATAACAGAGAGGACATCGACTTTGTCATTCATTGTGGAGACCTGACAGATACAGGTACCACCAAAGAATTTGAATGGAGTCGCGACATATTAACTGGTTTGCGCTATCCGTTTGTGGCTCTTGTTGGTAATCACGACTTTCTTGGCGTTGGCGACCAAACATACTGTGTAATGTATGGTTCAATGGATTTCAGTTTCATAGCAAATCGTGTGAAGTTCGTCTGTCTAAACACCAATGCTACGGAGTACGACTATATGGCTGCCGTACCTAACTTCGACTATATGGAAGAAGAAATTATCAAAGATTCTGCTAATTTTGACCGTACAATAGTCGTGATGCATGCTCCGCCCTACAGCGACCAGTTTAATAATAATGTATGCAAGGCGTTCCGCAGTTACCTCGATTTCTTTCCTGGTTTGATGTGTTGTGTCTATGGACATAATCACAATGACAAGGTGGACGACATCTATGAAGACGGACTCATCTTCTACGGCATCGATTGTGCCTTGCATCGCAACTATCGTATCATGACAATAACTCCTGACGGCTATGAAATGGAACAAATTTATTATTAGTATCGTGCTGACCCTCAATATGGCAGCAACTGTTTGGGCGCAAGACAGCACCAGTGTTAAGCGTGAGAAGAAGTCTCAAGACTGCGAGGAGTATTGTAATTATGTAGAACGGTATCAACACCGTTGGGCGTTGCTCGTTCCTAATCAGTTTGTAGTTCAGAATGCTGGTAATATGGGGGTATTGTCGGTGGGCATTGGTTGGGGCTATGGTCATGAACACTGGGAAACACATCTGCTTTTTGGCTACATTCCTAAACATCAAAGTACACGTGGCAAATTAACGATGACCGTGAAAGAGAATTATATTCCTTGGAACGTACGTCTGTCAGCACCACAGAATACATCAGATGGTTTCCTAAAACATGGTTGGACACTAAACCCACTCACCGCCAGTATCTATGTTAACACTGTCTTTGGACACGAGTTTTGGAAGTTGCAGCCAAGCCGCTACCCCGACAAATACTATGAGTTAATGTCCACCAAGTACCGACTGAACGTGGCTTTTGGTCAGCGCATCACATGGGATATACCTTGCAAATATCGCAAATGTGCCAAGAGCGTCAGTCTGTTTTACGAGGTTAGTTCCTGCGATTTTTATATCCGCGCCATGTATCTGGACAGCAGCATTTCGCTGAAAGACATCATCGGCTTGTCAATAGGAATAAAACTACAGATAATGTAGCGAGTGTTCTATTGAGAATTGTCAATTGTCCATTGTCAATTATGAATTGAAAAATCATGAAAGTCAGCAAAATAATAACAAATCCGAAATATATGCAAAATGAGGCGTTTGGAAACTTCCTCAAAAACTTGCCAACGTTGTTTGAAAACATGGGCAGGACCATCTATGATGGTCGCAACACCATAAAAATATTTGCTCCTCCAGAGAGTCATTTTAATGTTGACATTGCTGTAAAAAAATACAAAGTACCAAACCCGATTCAACGTGTGCATTACACCTTGTCGGGCAACACAAAGTGCGTTAGAGCATATATCAACGGCATGACACTCAAAGACTTTGGATTTTCGACACCAGAAAGTATCGCCATGGTAGAAACCAAAAAGAACGGATTTTTTCACACAGGCTATTATGTAAGCATGGTTGCCAACAATGAGAAAAATCTTAACGACCTCATAACTGAAAACGGTCAAATAAACAGCCAATTGGCAGACCAGTTTGCAGAAATGCTTGCAAAGCTGCATACTAATGGTTTGGTATTCAATGATTTGAATTTAACAAATGTTTTGTGTACAAAACAATACGACGGCAGCACGCTTTTTACACTCATCGATACCAACCGCATGAAATATTACGGCAAAAAAGTACTACCGTGGAAATTTTGCTTGGCTGATTTCAAGTCTTTTACTGGCAGTTTTGAGGCTTACAATCACGTTGTCAACAAGTATTGCGAAATTCGGAACATCAACAAAAACAAAGAGATAGACAAGTTGATTGCAATCAAAGCGTTGCACAACATCCATTATCGCAGGAAGAAACGATTTCTCCATGGACTGAAAAATTTAATCACCTAACTAACACAGCCGATGTTCTATTTGTAAGAAAAAATGTCCCAAAACAGAACTTAGTGTGTTGGATAAAAGATTTTGACTATATTTATAACTTAAAAAAAATACATAAAAATGAATAAAAGCACAAAAATATTGATGATTCTCGCCGGCGTAGCCACAGTGGCCATCGGCGTATTCTGCCTTCTCAATCCAGTAGAGACCATACTCTCGATGGCATGGATGGTAGGCTTTATGTTAATAATCGGCGGAGCGATGCAGATGGGCGCGTGGTCGAAGATACGCCGCTTGCTCCCCCAGAGTGGGTTGATGTTCCTCTCGGCTATGCTCAAAATTTTGCTTGGAGCATTGTTTTTGGTTAACCCAGCACCACTTGCGCTTGGACTTCCGTTTATATTTGCGCTTTGGGTGTTGACCGAGGGCGTGCAGATAGCCGTGGGCTCGTCAGACTTCAAGCAGGCTGGTTTCAAACACTGGTACGTGATTCTCATCGTAGGAATAATTGCATCGTTGTTTGGATGCTACGGACTCTACAACATAGAGGCCAGCGCAAAAGTGCTGAGCACATTGGTAAGTGTCGGTATTATTTTCAGCGGCATAGGATACTTCGTTCGCGTATGGGCAACCAAAAAGGCAGAAGACCGTCTCGGAAAGATGAAAGACAAGATGGATTCCATCAACGCAGAATATGTTGAAGCAGAGGTTGTATGAAAAAATTTACTATTCTATTTGCATTTCAAATTATAAGCATCTCGTTATTAGCGCAGTCGATGCCCGATATAGACGACATCGACTCCGTTAAGCGAGTGTTTGAAACAATGCCGTCTTTCGGCCTCTATAAAGACAATTACTTTTCTATTGGCACCACCATCGGACACCGTCCCGACAGCTACAACAGCGATGTCAAATTCCAGATAAGCATACGTCAACGGCTTACACGCCACAGGCTGCCGTTAGACACTTATTTGTTTTTGTTTTATACCCAAAAGTCGTTTTGGAATGTTTTTGAAAGTTCGTTGCCTATGCACGACAACAACTACAATCCGGGGTTGAGTTGGGTTAAATTCATACGTAAAAACACTCGTTTTAGTGGCATAGTCCAGTTTGTGGTAGAACACGAATCTAATGGGCGCGACGGCGACGAGTCGCGCAGTTGGAACAAGGTCGGTTTTTCAACAAGTTATTTCATCAACAAGACATTGATGTTTCATGGCAAAGCGTTTTATCCCATTGTTGACTCGGACGGTCAAAACAAAGACATCTGCAATTATGCGGGGATATTCCAGTTTGGCATGCAAAAAATTATCCGCGACGGGCGTTGGGTCTTCGACTTGGTATTAACAAAACGGAAGGGGTGGGATTTTAATTTTAATACCATGGCGGAGGTTGGAGTCCATCTTTTCCGCGACGACAATCAATATCTTTTTCTGCAATATTACAATGGCTACGGCGAAAACATGTTGGATTACAATTGTTTCCAGTCGCGCATAAGAATTGGTATGCTCATTCGTCCTAAATTTTTTAGCACGTTTTAAGGGTGAGATTTTTGTTTTACATTTGCCGCCATCTCCTCGATGGCGGTCAAGGAACAAAATTCGATGAAAACCATACCGATGCATCATACGCTCATATCGACGGCGACGAATCCAATCTGGGATATTTTACCATGAAATAAATAATGAGATTAAAACAAATCAAATCAAGAATTACCTCTATTTTCTTCATTTTGTGAAACTATACACGCCAAATGTGAAACTTCCGTCCCGAAAAATCGACGTATATTTGCATCGTAATTAATTAAAAAAGTACAAGAAAATGAACAAGTTAAAAGTATTTATATTGTCTGTGTTGGCAGTGATTTTTGGAAGTTGCTCTAATGCACAGGACAACAAAAAAAACGTGTCTAACTCTAATTCTGAAAATATGGAAGGGAAAAAAGTTCTCGTTGCCTACTTTTCGTGGAGCGGCAACACAAAAAGTGTGGCGGAATACATCGCCGCCAACCGCACCGCCGACAAGGAACTTTTCATCGTCCCCGATGCAATCCACATCCGAACTTATTTCGTAGAGGAATATGTCTGCCAGATTTCCGCAAAAATTCAGAAATTCTACACCGAAAAATTGTAACAATATGACTACCAAATCTTTAATTCCAATCCTTGCCGCCGCTGTGATGTTGTCGTCATGCGGCAACAATTCGCAGCAATGCACAAGCACGCCTAATGGCATTGTAATCGAAAAACAAGGCGTTTTCTCGTCGGGCGGACGTGTTACCGAACCCGTTGAAGGCGAATACGACGCCACCAAAAACTGGCTCGATATGACGCGCAAAGGAACAACCTCGCACGTTGACCACGCCAACACATTCTATCAGATTCCCGCCGACGGCAACGGTTTGCCGATGGTTTTTCTGCACGGCTACGGACAGTCGCGAACAGGTTGGCAATCAACACCCGACGGCAGGGAAGGCTGGGCAGACATTTTCTTAAAAAAAGGACACCCCGTTTTTCTTGTTGACCAACCTCGCAGAGGTGCGGCAGGCTCCACAGTGGAGATGACCAAAGATGCACTTGATGCCGACGGCACAAAATATCGTCCCGGCGAACAGGCTTGGTACACACATTTCAGGATTGGACGAGTTGCGCCTGAGCGTTACGACGGATCTCAATTTCCCGCAGGAGATGCGGTTCAGACACAGTTTTTCTGTCAGATGACGCCCAACACCGGCAGTTACGACGAGAAACTCTTTGGTACTGCACTGTCAGCGGTACTATCTGATGTTCACCAACTTACAGGCAAAAAGTCGATTTACATAACCCATTCACAAGGCGGTCGCGTTGGTTGGCAGACCGACACCGAAAATATTGCCGCAATTGTGGCAGTAGAACCCGGCGGCGCACCTGAAATTGGCAGCGACGAATACAAAAAATTTCTTGCCGCCAAAACGCCAATGCTTTTCCTTTTCGGAGACTACATCGACAACGGTCCTCAGGACATAATGTCAACGGGATTTTGGCAGGCGGTTTTGAAACAATGCCGCGATTTTGCCGAGCAATACGTCAAGGACGGTGGCGACGCAGTTGTAATACACCTTCCCGAACGTAACATCCACGGCAACAGCCACTTTATGTTTCAGGAGATGAACAACAAAGAGATTGCTGAATTGGTAGAGGAGTGGATAGCGGAGCATGGTTCGAAATAATCACTGTACAATTACAAAAGAATACATAAAATAATCCGTCTTCTTAACCTTAAATTAATATAGCAAAAGTCGTTATTCCATCGATTTTTGTTAACTTTGCTGATTAAAGTGAGCGCAAAAAAAGTAGCAATTGTTTGCGCTTACATCAGCAAGGTATTCTTTGTTTATAACACGTATTATACAACAGAAGCGGATATGTCAAAGTTCAATGAAGCCACAAGGGTGCAGATGCCAGCAATGGTGCATCTTACTCGATTGGGGTATAAGTACTTCGGGAAGATTCACGAAACCACAGAAGGCACTGTCTATGATGCCGATACCAATATTTTGTTGGAAGTGTTCAAGAAGAAGTTTGAAGAACTGAACCCCAATCACAAAGGAGAGTATCTTCAAGTGTTGCGCGACATCCGCAAGGAACTGAACGATGACGACCTCGGCAGAGGCTTTTATAAACGGTTGAAGTCTGTGTCGCCTGTCCGTTTGATTGATTTTGACAATCCGAAGAACAACGATTTCCATGTAACGGCTGAGTTCACCTGCAAGAATAGACAAGATGAGTTCCGTCCTGACATCACTCTCTTTGTTAACGGCTTGCCCCTTTGCTTTGTAGAGGTAAAAAAGCCCAACAATCACGGTGGCATGTTGGCAGAAAGCTCCCGTATGAACAAAGAACGCTTCCCCAACAAGAAGTTTCGCCGTTTCATCAATATCACCCAACTGATGATATTCTCCAACAACATGGAATATGACGCTTTGGGCGGCATTGTTCCAATACAAGGCGCGTTTTATTGCACGGGGGCAAGGACATCTGCTCCTTTCAACTGTTTCAAGGAAGAGAACCCCAGCAGTTTGAAGGTCGCTCCATACAATAGGGATTATCCGTACCTTGACATAAACAAGGAGACAGAAAAAAAGATTCTGAGCGACTACAACTGTCAAGTGATTCACACCAGCCCTGAATACCAAACCAATCTTTCGGAGAATACGCCTACAAACAGAATCCTAACGTCGATGTGCAGCCCCGAACGGTTGCTTTTCATTCTTCAATACGGCATCGCATACGTCCGTATGGAGCGCGAAGTGGACGGCAAGATAGAATCGACCGACGAAAAACACATCATGCGCTATCAACAGATGTTTGCGGCTTTGGCAATTAGGCAAAAACTTTCGGAAGGTGTAAAGTCTGGTGTCGTATGGCATACACAGGGAAGCGGGAAGACGGCTCTGTCGTATTACCTCACCTATATTCTGAATGACTTCTACGCTAAGCAAAACAAGGTTGCCAAGTTTTATTTCATCGTTGACCGCCTCGACCTCTTGGAACAGGCAAAACAAGAGTTTGAAGCCCGCGGATTAGTGGTTGCAACAGCCAACACAAGGGCTGAGTTGATGGCGCAGTTCCGACAAAACCAAGCACAGCAAGGGGCGAGCGGACAAGCCGAAATTACCGTCGTCAACATACAACGTTTTGCCGAGGACAAAGAAAAGGTCAACATCACCAACTATGCCACCAACCTACAGCGCATTTTCATTCTTGACGAGGCACACCGTGGATATAAGCCCGGCGGATGTTTTCTTGCCAACTTGTTTGATGCCGACAAGGAATCCATCAAGATAGCCCTGACCGGCACACCGCTTCTAAAAGAAGAACGTGCTTCGTGCAAGGTGTTTGGCGATTATCTGCACACCTATTATTACGACCGCTCTATTGCCGACGGCTATACGCTGAAGATTATCCGTGAAGACATCGAAACTTCGTACCGTGAAAAACTTACACAAGTATATAACAAACTTGACACCCTTGTCGAGAAAAAGGAAATCAAGAAAAGCGAGATTATTCAGCACGACAACTATGTAAATGAGTTGCTCCGATACATCATCAACGACCTTGTAAGTTTCCGTTCTGTGCAAGGCGACAAGACGCTCGGCGGCATGATTATATGCGAGACCAGCACGCAGGCAGAGAAGCTCTTTGCCAACTTTGACGCAATCCAAAAAGAAATCAATCCGAAACTCAACCTAAAAGCGGGGCTTATTCTCCACGACTACGAGGACAAGGAGGTAAGAAAGCAAATCATCAAAGACTTCAAGAAGAACATGACCATTGATATTCTGATTGTGTTCAACATGCTTTTGACCGGTTTTGACGCACCACGCCTAAAACGTCTGTACTTCGGGCGCAAACTCAAAGACCACAACCTTCTGCAAGCCATCACACGTGTCAATCGCCCCTACAAGGATATGCGATATGGTTTCCTCATCGATTTTGCCGACATCAAGCGCAATTTTGATGAAACCAACGAAGCCTATCTGCAAGAGTTGAACCGTTTTAATGATGTGGACGAAACGGGCGAAGGCAACAACACCGACACCTTTACGCAGGTTATCGAAGACAAGGAAGAGATTGTACGCCAAATGAAAGAAGTACGTCAGGTGCTTTTCGATTATTCTTACGACAATGCGGAGGAGTTCTCTTCTGAAATCTCGACAGAGGAAGACAAGTCCGTGCTGCTCGATTTGAAAAAAGCTCTGACTTCGGCAAAGAACATGGCTAACATTGTCCGCACTTTTGGCGACGACGACATGAAGGAGAAGTTCTCTCATCTGGAAATCACCAAATTGCCCGAACTGCTTTCTGAGGTTCAGCACCGGATCGACATCATCAACCAAAAAGAGACATTCAGCATTAGCGACGAAACCAAGGTGCTCATCAACGAAGCGATGATGGATATTGAGTTCAACTTCAGCAAGATTGGCACCGAGGAGATGCGCATGATAGCCGGCGGCGTAGAGTTGAAGGAAAAATGGCAACGCACAATTTCGTCCTTCACTAATAATTTCGACCAAGATGACCCGGAGTTCATCTCTTTGCGCGATGCCTTTATGGAGCGATTCAAGGAACATGGTTTTGTCATCGACACCATTGCCAAGTTCAACGAAGAGACAAAGGCTCTCGACGACATCATCAAGCGGCTTCAAGACCTCCAGAAGCGCAACAACGTCCTTTTGAAGAAATACAATGGCGATGCCAAGTTTGCACGTGTTCACAAGCGTATTCGCGAAGTGAACAAGGAGCGTGAACAAAAGCACCAGAAACCAATGTTCTCGTTTCTCGACGAGGAAATCATGATCATCTTGAAAATCATCAAGGAAGACATTGATGCTAAGGTATATGACAGAAACGACATCTTGAAAAAGGATGCTTATTTCAATCGGACCGTACTCTCGCTCATCAATGGTTGTCTGTACCATTTCCCTCAGATACAGCCCGAAATGGACGATTACAAGTTTATACAGCAACGCATTTCACAGCAATATATCAATCAATATAACGCCACGTATGGCATAGCATAAACCAATTATGACTATAAAAGAAAAGACCATCCGACTAATAGACGAGTTGAAATCGACCTGCGCCGCTTACGGCATGGGCAACGACGGCAACGAGTATAAGATAATCACACAGGTATTTTTGTACAAGTTTTTGAACGACAAGTTCGGTTACGAAATCAAGAATGCTAAAAGCGAGATAGCCAAGAAGATAAAGGCTGCTGACAAGTGGGAAACCGCATACGCAGAACTGACCGACAACGAACGAATGCTTTTGCAGAGTGCCATTTCGCCCGACGTACCCATGTTGGAACCTTACCACTTGATTTCCAACCTGTGGAATCAGCAAGGCAAAGGCGACTTCGACGCTATCTTCGACAGTGCGATGACTGATATTGCCGAAAAGAATGTCGACATCTTCTCCACCCAGACGACAGAGAACACCAAGATTCCGCTTTTCGAGACGCTGACAAACTTTGTTACGGATTCGGCTCAACGTGCGCCGTTTGCCCGTGCGTTGGTCGACAAGTTGGTGAACTTCTCGTTTGAGGAAGCCTTTGCCGAGCATTACGACTTCTTTGCCTCTATCTTTGAGTACCTTATCAAAGATTACAATACGGCTGGAGGTGGCAAATATGCCGAGTATTACACGCCACATGCCATTGCTACCATCATGGCACGTCTGCTTGTGGGCGATAATGCCGACCTACACAGCATAGAGTGCTACGACCCGTCGGCTGGTACTGGTACGCTGCTGATGGCTCTTGGTCATCAGATTGGCGAAGACCGCTGCACTATCTTCTCGCAAGACATCTCGCAGCGTTCCAACAAGATGCTGAAACTCAATCTGCTCCTAAACGGTTTGGTATCGTCGCTCGACAATGCCATTCAGGGCGATACGCTTGTTGCTCCATACCATAAGAGCGACGACGGACAACAACTGCGCCAGTTTGATTTCGTGGTCAGCAATCCACCGTTCAAGATGGACTTTTCCAACACCCGTGAAAAGATTGCCGCCATGCCGGCTCGTTTTTGGGCAGGAGTGCCAAATGTCCCTGCCAAGAAAAAGGAATCGATGGCGATTTACACATGTTTTATACAGCACGTTATCAACTCTTTGAAGGAAGGCAAAGGAAAAGGCGCAATCGTTATCCCAACAGGATTTATCACGGCAAAGAGTGGCATAGAGAAAAAGATTCTGCAAAAGATTGTCGACGACAGGATTGTATATGGCTGCGTGTCTATGCCAAGCAATGTGTTTGCCAATACGGGTACGAATGTGTCGGTTCTGTTTTTCGACAAATCAAAAACCACCGACAAGGTAGTATTGATAGACGCCAGCAAATTGGGCGAAGACTACAAGGAAGACAATCTGCAAAAACACCGTCTGCGCGACGAAGAAATTGATATGATTGTCAATACCTTCAACGAGAAAAAGGCCATCGACGATTTTTCTGTTGCCGTTACATACGACGAAATCAAGGAGAAGAACTACAGCCTTTCGGCAGGTCAGTATTTCGACATCAAGATAGACTACGTGGACATAACCGAGGAAGAGTTCAACCGCCGCATAGCCAACTATCAAGACACCTTGACAAAACAGTTTGAGGAAAGCCACAAATTAGAAACGGAGATTCTTTCACAATTAAAGCAACTGACTTTTAATCAGAACTAACGCATGAGCAACAACGAAATTCAATTCATACTATATAACCTGCCCGATGAAGAAGGGCGTGTGCAAGTGGTCATAAAGGACGAGACTATTTGGTGTACGCAAAAGGCTATGGCGCAGTTGTTTGGAGTCGACAAATCGGGTATAAGCAGGCATATTGCCAACATTTATAAAGATGGCGAACTCTCTAAAGACACGACAATTGCAAAAATTGCAACCGTCGTAAACAGAGGTATCCGAGGTGAAGTAACAGAGGAGGTGGATTTTTACAATCTCGACGTGATCATCTCCGTTGGCTACCGTGTATCATCCGCCCGCGCCACAAAGTTCCGCCAATGGGCAACAAAGATTCTGAACGAATATATCCGCAAGGGCTTTGTGCTCGACGACGATCGGCTGAAACAAGGTACGGCAGTTTTTGGTGTTGACTACTTCCGCGAGTTGCTCGAAAGGGTGCGCTCCATACGAGCAAGCGAGCGTCGCATCTGGCAACAGATTACCGACATTTACGCCGAGTGCAGCACCGACTACGATAAGAACGCACCGACGACAAAGGACTTCTACGCCATGATTCAAAACCGCTTCCACTATGCCATAACGTGGCAAACGGCAGCGGAGATTGTCTATAAAAATGCCGACCACACCAAGGAACACATGGGGCTGACAACTTGGAAAAACGCACCAGACGGGCGGATTTTGAAGAGCGACGTTTCGGTAGCCAAAAACTATCTTCCTGAAAAGGAAATCAAGCAGTTGGAGCGTGCCGTAACTTCGTATTTCGACTACATTGAGAACCAAATAGAGCGTCATAACGCCTTCACTATGGAGCAGTTTGCAGCCAGTGTGGACAAGTTTCTGACGTTTAACGACTATAAGATTCTGCCCGACAAAGGCCACATCTCGGCAACGCAAGCCAAAGAAAAGGCAGAAAGCGAATACAGCATTTTCAACAAAACACAACGCATCGACTCCGACTTCGACAAGCAAGTAAGAGGAATGCTCGGAAAGAAAGGAGATTAAGAGTATGGAATTGAAAAAATATAAGTTTGAGCAAAGCCACAAATTAGAAACGGAAATCCTTTCACAATTAAAGCAACTGAAATTCAATGGCTGACAAGATATCCATACGTTTCTTTAACGACAGAGAGGTACGTGCTGTTTGGGACGACGAACACAACAAGTGGTACTTCTCCGCCACCGACATTGTGCGAGCCATCAACAACGAGGACGACTATACAAAAAGCCGCAACTACTGGAAATACCTGAAAGGCAAGTTAGACAAGGAGGGCGTTCAACTGGTTAGCGACACTAACCAGTTCAAATTTGAGGCTCCCGATGGCAAAATGCGAAAGGCTGACGTGCTTGATGCCGAAGAGGTCAACATAGTGGCAACCAACATCCCGAACAACAAAGCCACGGCATTCTTGAACTGGTTTACATATTCCGACAATAGTATCGACGGACAGAGCCGCAAAAAAGCCTACGCATTTTGGGAAAGCAATATGATTTCCGATGCCGAAGTAGGCACAATAGCCGCTTTGCAAAAGATTCACGCCTTTCTCTTTGGCGGCTTGTACGACTTTGCGGGACATATACGCCAAGCAAACATCGCAAAAGGCGGTTTTCAATTTGCCATGGCTCAATATCTGCCGCAAACACTTGCACAGATAGAAAAAATGCCCGAAACCACATTCGATGAGATTGTGAGCAAATATGTGGAGATGAACGTTGCGCACCCCTTTATGGAAGGGAACGGCCGCAGCACGCGCATTTGGCTCGATTTGATCTTCAAACGCGCATTGAAGAAATGTGTGGATTGGAGCAAGATAAACAAGAACGACTATCTGCAAGCCATGCAGAAAAGCACTGTTGATGATACCCAAATCCGCCATCTGCTTCGCAACGCCTTGACAGACAAAATCGACGACCGCGAAATGTTTATGAAAGGTATAGATTATTCTTATTATTACGAACAGGAGGATTAAGAGTATGGAATGGAAAAAATATAAATTGGGTGAGTTGTGCAATCCCAATCAAATTGGCATATATGGTATTCCCGCTTCCGCAGAGGAATTTTCGGTAGACAAGATACGCTATTTGCGTATAAGTGACATCTCTGATGATGGATTATTATTAGATGATGACAAAAAAAGTGTCACTGATAAGGATATAGAAAAATATATTCTCAAAAAAAATGACATTGTCTTTGCACGGACTGGCAATTCTACGGGACGAGCATATTTATATGATACCGAGGATGGACCATTGGCATTCGCAGGATTCCTCATCAAATACCAATTAGACGAGTCAAAAGTGAATCCAAAGTTTATACGGTATTTCACAATAAGCGATTATTATAAACAATGGGTAAATAATTTGTCTGTTGGAAGTACACGAGGGAATATCTCCGCACAAACATTTGCTGATTGCCCTATCATTTTGCCATCAAGAAAACAACAAGATTGCACTGTTTCTTTCCTTTCTGCCCTCGACCGCAAGATAGCCCTCAACCGTTCGATAAATCGGAATTTAGAAGCACTCGCCAAGC
>CALFIU010000063.1 GCA_937877455.1 uncultured Bacteroidales bacterium | reverse complement strand
CAAATAGAATGATGTGTAGGGGCGGACCTGCGTGTCCGCCCGATCAAATGAAATTTACGTATAGATTTCGTTGATTCTGCAAAAAATACATACGGATTTTTTATATGAGAAAAAGTAGGTATTAAATTGGTTTGTTTGTGGCAAAAACTATAATTTTGCCATAAACATTATTAACTTATGAGCCGAAATTTATTTCTTATTATTTTTATGTTCTGCACTTGTGTGTGTGGATATGGGCAGGATATTATGTTAACTGCCGATGATGGATTGTCTAATACTTTAATTAATTGTATTACACATACTTCCGACAATACTATTTGGATAGCCACTGAAAATGGGCTCAATTCTTACGATGGCTCTACTATAAAAAAATATTTTTACGACGAGAACAATCCTTATTCACTTGCCGACAATTATATAAATTCTGTTAGCGAAACCAGCGATGGCAAAATTTGGGTTTCTACTCATAGTGGTTTACAGGTTTATGACCCAGAATTTAATCGATTTAATACGATAGATTTACATTTGCAAAAAAACAACCGAGTTGTACGTCCGTCGGTTCAGCATATACTTGAACGTAAAGATGGACGTATATATATTTGTACATCAAGTCATGGTATATTTGAATACATTGCTGATAGTGCAGCAGCATATCAGTTAAATTGTTCGCAAGTCGGTTATATTTTGATACATATAGATGAGGATACGCAGGGCAATCTTTGGGTAGCATCGGGAGATTATGGTCTTACAAAGGTATCGCCCGATAATAGGTACACTGCTTATAAATTTGAGGGACGAGCCTATGGGGATCTTAGTGTTTCGGCAGTGGCATGCGATAATGCTGGCAATGTGTATGCTGCCAATAGTCAACTTGGTTTATATATGCTTGATGCGAAACATAATCGTTTTGAAAAAATAGATAGCGGTTATTTTACTTATAATATAAAGGTGCTTGATGGGCGTGTAGTCTATGTTTGTACAGAAGGAGGCGGGTTAAAGCGTATAGATCCTATTGCAAAAAAGACTGTTAGCCATAGTATTAGTTATGGTGGTTTAAACCTTGAAGCTGGTAAAGTTCATGATGTTATGCACGACAACAAAGGCAATCTTTGGATTGCTTTTTATCAAAAAGGTATATTACGACAATTTTCGGCTAAGTATTCTTTTGGCTATTATGGGTGTCGTTCTTGGACAAAAAATATTATTGGTAATACATGCGTTGGCTCGGTTTATATGTCAAAAAGTGGTTTGCTCTATGTTGGAACCGACAACGATGGTCTTTATATTGTCGACACAAAAACAGATAGCGTTAAACATTATGTTTATGATGGTAGCAACCATTGTGTTCCTAATGTTATAATGTCAATATTGGAGGATTCTATTGGTAATATTTGGCTTGGAGCTTTCCATGGTGGTTTGTGTGTGTTTGATCCTGCCACAGGAAAATGTACTTATCCAAATGTTAGTTGGATGGTTGACCAAGGTTTGAGAAATGTTTATGCGCTTACTATTGATAATCATGGAAATATTTGGGCAGGAACAATGGGCGGAGGTCTTTTTAGGATTAATCCAAAAAAGAAAGACATATACCAAATTCCTTCAGTACGAGATGGTTATAATTTTTCGTCTAATGCTAATTTGTTGCCAGATGGCTATATTAATTGTCTTTATCATTCTTGCGACGATTTGCTTTTTATAGGGTCGTTTAGAGGATTATTTTGCTATGATATTAAAAATGAAAGTTTTATATCTTTTTTTAATGGAAAAAACATTGCATTAGAAGGAGTTATTTTATATTCTGTTTATTACGATGGGCAATATGTTTGGGCAGGTACTGGCACTGGGCTAATTAAGGCATCGCGAAATGGCTTTATAAAAAAATATAGCATTGAAGGAGGTTTGCCAGGAGAAATGGTTTGTTCTATTTTGCCCGATAACGATGGCAATATTTGGCTATCTACCAATTGTGGTATATGTAAATTTAATCCCGAAGATGAGTCTTGTATCAATTTTTACGTAGATGATGGGCTACAAGGAAACGAGTTTTCAAAAAATTCGTGTGCAATTGCAAATGATGGCACTTTGTTTTTTGGAGGAATGTATGGTGTTACTTATTTCGAGCCTGTAAAGATAGTACAAAGCGAAGATATTGTTTCTGTGTCGATAAGTGAACTCGTTATTGGTGGACAATATGTTGATTTATCAACAGAATTTAATGGTGTTAAGGTGTTGGATAAAAAAATACACTATTGCGACACTTTTGTAATTGCAAAAAAGAATTTGCCAACAACTATTGTTTTTTCGGCAGGTAGTTGGTTACCCAAAGAAAAGGTAAGTTATTCTTATGTTTTTGATGGCGAAAAAGAAGTAACCATACCAATGGGAAGCAATACGCTCTTTTTTGATGGCATGGATTATGGAACATATAAACTTGATGTAAGAGCATATTATTCCAATAGTGTATCGCCACAAAAAACATACGTTTTTATTGTGCCTGCACCATTTTATCTTAGCAATGTAGCCAAGGTAATTTATGTTTTGTTGGCTGTGTCAATTGTTTTTTCTATATTTTGGTGTAAATATAAGCAGTTGAAAAAGCGGAGCATAATTGTAGAAACTAATTTTGAAGAGCGTCGTAGTGATGCTTGGTTAAAATTGTTAGAAAATATTGGCTCTAATTATTCGTCTGATGAACTCAATCGTAGTGATTTTTCGTCTAATATTCATGATTTTATTAAACTTAGCAAAGATGAAGTTAAGTTGACATTTGAACAGGTTGAAATTGTTAATTTTGTTAGACAATTGGGCGAAAAGTTTAGAAATAGTTTTGAAGAAAAACAATTAAATTATGTTTTTCATTCTGATTATCCATCGTTGAATGTCAAAATCAATAAGGAAAAAATAGGTAGGGTAATAGATATACTTATTTGCAATTCGATAAAATTTACAGAAACCCAAGGAAATATACAGTTGGGCATAGAAAACAATCCCGATGATGTAAGTTCGTTTTATATTACGGTGAGTGATACAGGTGTAGGTATGCCAGAAGGGTTTGAAATGAGTAAAATATATGATATGTTGTTTCAACTGAATAAAAAAACGGGAGATGATTTTGTAACCTGCATGAGTCTATATGTTGCAAACGGCTATTTGATGTTGCATGGTGGTGGGCTTGAATTTCGGAGAGGTAATCCATCGGGGAGTATTTTAATTTGTAGAATAAAATTATAAAAAAAACGACGAAAGAGGATTCCGCCGTTTCTTAACCAAATTACACTAAAATATACTTAAAAAGAGATTTTAAAAAAAACAGTTAAAAAAAAAATTATTCCAAGTTTTGAAGGCGGCTGGGGTTAAAAATAAAGTAAAATCAAAAATCATATCTTGTCTGTAATTATCTAAGCGTTATTTAAAAATATTGGCTGTATATTAGCCGCCTTAATCACTTGGATTACGTATGCAAAGTTATACCTTAAGGTGTTGTTGCAGGTGGACAAATGTGTTTTTTAAGTGTATTTTTATGGGGCAAAAAAAATATTATTGTGTATTTTTAGGTATAAAATTGTTTTTTGTGGCTATTTACATTTACCAAATGAATTTCTTTTTAATAATTTGAGAATAAATATTTTTTTTTGAAAAATATTTATAATTTTGTGTTTTATTAACACAAAGGTTTTACCAAAAAATTGTGGTTATGAAAAATGCACTTTTAGTAATAGATCCGCAAAACGATTTTTGTGTTCCTGGAGCATCGCTTTATGTTCCCGATGCGGAAAAAGATATGCAACGTCTTGCTGATTGGATAAGAAAATATTCAGCAGAAATAAGTCATATACAATTTACAGCCGATTGGCATAGCGAAAATAATATATCGCTTCCAGCATTTTGGGTTGATTCTCAAGGTTGTAATCCAAAACCATACACTATTGTAAGCCTTGATGATGTTTTGAAAAAAAGGTGGATACCTATTGATGGGAACTTTTCGTTGGTAGAAAATTACCTTAGTCAACTTAGTAAAAATGGAAAACAGCATACTATTTGGCCAAAACATTGCATTGCAAATAGTAATGGAGCAAAATTTTTTGAACCGCTTAATGCAGCTGTTGACCGTTGGAAAAAGTTGTCAAACGACCATAGTTTTGCTGTAACATACAAAGGAACTTGCCAAAATACCGAGCATTTTGGTGCGTTTATGGCGGAAGTGGTTTATGACGATGCACCCGAAACAAAATTTAATGACGAACTTGCTACGTTTCTTGGTGGGTTTGATAATATTTTTGTAGCGGGAGAAGCACAGTCGCATTGTGTAGCCAATTCGGTGGCGCAGATTGTAGCATTTTGTCCAGTGTTATGTAGTAAACTTAAAATTTTGGTTGATTGTATGTCGCCAGTTAAAGGTTTTGAACATTCGGCTGATGAAATTTTTGTTCAGGCAGAAAAACTTGGTGCTAAATTGATAAACCATGATAAATCCTTTTAAAATAACAGAAAACACAATTTATGCTCGTATGGGTTATGAGTTTGAGTCCAGAGAGTATTACTATCGTTATATTTCGGAAATAAAAAATTGGGGGCAACACCTTCTTAATACAAAGCGATATATAACGCATGCTGCTACGAGGGTGAAAAGCAAGAAACGAGCCGCAGTTATTGGTAGTGGTTGGTGTTTTGATGTGCCAATAATGGAACTTGCAAGGATGTTTGATGAGGTGGTTTTTATAGATGTGGTACACCCAGCGAGAGTTAGAGCAAGGGCATCAAACTTTCCAAATGTAAAGTTTGTGAAAGAAGATATTACCAAAATGATTGTTGAGACATACAATTCGCTTGAAAATTATAAGAATTTTACTATTGATATTCTTATTTGTAACAAAAACTATTGTCATGGTGGTTATGTAGAATGTCTTAACGAATTTGATTTTGTTGTATCGGTTAATACGCTTGCTTTTCTCGACGACTTGATTGTTGATTATCTTGATAGAAAGGAACTACTTGACGATTTTTCTGCACGTCAGTTAATAACAGAAATACAACAAAGTCATGTTAATAGTTTGCCCAAGGGAAAATCTTGCTTGATAACACCTTGTGTAGAAATACGTAAAAACTCAGATAATCTTGAAGTTTCTAACCGTCAAATTATACAATGTCAAATGCCAGAATTAAATCGTGAAGACAATTGGAATTGGGTTTATAGCAGTTCGCCGCTTTCTGGTAGTATTAACTATTCGGTGAAGGCAGCGGTATTGTAGTTTTTTTTGTATGTTTTTTGATAAAAAAAATTGCAGTATGGATTTTTTTTGTAATTTTGGTAATAGAAAATACACCTTTATATTATATATAAAAAATGGAAACATTTGTAGTGCCGCCACGAGAACGACCGGAATGGAAACAATTAGTAAATGGTCAGTTACAATATGAATTTAAAAACTACGCCTTTAAAGTTTTTATTTTTCAGTTGTCGAAAGATATAGAACGAGGGAAACGTACTGTTGACGAAGCTGCAGACGAGTTGTACAAGCTTTGTTGTAAGTATGAGTATGGTGTAAGAGAAGATTGTAAAAATATTTTTAAGAATTAGAAGTTTTAAATGGAAAATAAATTATATACCAAAGACGAGGTAAAAACTTTTATCTTGCAAGGAAGAGTGATGTTGCTTGCTGGTAGTCCAAGAGCGTTGGAAGGACTTCCTGCTGGTAAATGGATAGCTGGTTCTACGGTTTATTTTATCGATAAGGTTGGGCTTAAGGACGAGGAACGTATTTTTGTTTACGATTTTACCAATATTGCAAAAGATGTATTCTTGGAAGTTTTTGACGAAAATAATATAAATAAAATTGCTTTTAATAGTTTTGAAACTGGTTTTACGCTTTTAACCATACCAATGGATACATTGGTTTTAGAAAATTTTTCTAAAAATTCACTTTCATACGATGGTATTTTTGATTACCCTGTTGCAGGTTTTGTAGCTGGTGTTGATATAGAAAAAATAGGAGTTGAAAAATCTGTTGTTGTTTCTGGTATGGATGGCAAGTTGCTTTATGATAAAGCTGCTGTTATGCACGTTAAACTTTCTAATGATTATTATGTTCATTCAGAAATTCTTAACTTTGACGAGATAGAACCAGATTCGCCAGAAATAGTTTTTCCAAAAACATCATACGTACAGAGTAGTTGTTTGATAGATGGAAAACAAGGCAATATTGCCAATTTGTTTGGAACATTGCCTTTTGAACGTCAAAAACTTGTTCAAAATCAGTGTGGTGCGCTTATCAATCGAGAGTCTGTGTTAATCAATAGTCTAAAAAAAGAAGTTCAGTTTTATGCTCCTATTGTTGCAGGTGAGAAATATAGACTTGGTCGTAAGAGAGAAAATTATATTGATGGCTTTAACAAAAAACTTAATACAAAAAACAATGTTTTGTTATGCTTATCCTGTATAATATACTATCTCCATGGAGATTTTGAGGGAAAGAAATTTTCTTATAACTGCATTATTACCTATGGTGAAATAGCTTATCAACTTCTTAACAAGACTGTTGTAACTGTTGAAGTAGAAAAAATATAAAAATTTATAACGCATATTATTACAATCTTTTTTTGTGTATAATATGCGTTTTTTTAATAACTATCAATTGTTGCCACAGTAATTCCAGCACCACCGAGGTCTATTTTTTCGTCATGAAAATTTTTTATTATGTTTTGTGTTGATAAGTAGTCGCGGATTAACGAGCGAAGGATACCATTGCCTGTCCCGTGTAGGATTTTTATTTCTGTTGCGCCAGCAGCGAGAGCTTCGTCAATATATTTGGCTACACGTTCCACGGCTTGATCACCGCGCAAACCACGAACATCAAGTCCAAATAGAAAACTTCCACTTTTTTTCTCGCTTTTTATTGTAACATTTACTTTGGGCTCGTCTTTTTTACCAACATTTTCTACGGCTGTAAGCCTATTAGTGTCAACAAATGTTTGCATGTGTCCCAATGCTACAAGTGCCTTATTGTCTTTAATGGCGAGTATTTTTAAAGGAGAACCTTGCCCATCGAGCAAAACTTTATCGCCAACTTCGAGTGGTTTTATTGTCTTTTGGTTTTGTAGTTCAGCTTTTTGTTCTCGTTTTTGACGACGGCGTTCAGCTTTTTCTTTTTGTTTTTGTTTAAGGCGTTCAATTTTTTTGTCTATAAGTTTTTCGTCTTCGTTGATTTTTTTTTCGGTTTCTTGTTTAAATTGTTCAAACTCCTTGCGTATTTGTTTGGTAGGTTCTTTTTCAGCGTTAGCTTGTTTTATGCTAAGTATTGTGTTTTCTATTTTTTTATTGGCCGATTTTAGTATTTCAGCGGCTTGTTCTTTAACAGCTTTGAGTATGTTTTTGCGTTCGCTTAGTGTTATTTCCATTTCTACAGCAGCTTGATGTTCAAGTCTTTCGAGATTTTTTTCTTTGGCATCAAGGCTTTGCATTCTCAATTTTATTTTTCTTGCATCTTCTTCCAACTCTTGAATGCGTCGTTCGTAGTCGATGTGTTCTCTTCCTGCTATTTCCTCTGCTTTTTTAAGAATTTTGGTGCTAAGACCAGTTTTTTGTGCAATCTCAAAGGCAAAAGAGTTTCCTGTTTTTCCCGTTTGGAGTGTAAAAAGAGGTTTCATGTCTGAACTATCGTACAACATTGCACCGTTTATAAGTCCAGGCGTAGAGGTTGCATAATTTTTTAAATTGGTGTAATGTGTTGTTATAATTCCTTTAACATGTTTTTCGTTTAGACTTTCCAGAACAGCTTCGGCTATTGCGCCACCGAGAATTGGCTCTGTTCCACTACCAAATTCATCGATGAGAATAAGTGATTTGTCGGTAGCATTGTCTAAAAATACTTTCATGTTTGTGAGGTGTCCAGAGTATGTACTCAAATCGTTTTCAATAGATTGTTCATCGCCTATGTCGATAAAAATGTCGTTGAAAATTCCCACTGACGAATGGCAACTTGCTGGTATTAGTATTCCGCATTGGTGCATATATTGTATTATGCTAGCAGTTTTTAAACATACCGACTTGCCACCAGCGTTTGGACCCGAAATCATAATTATTCTGTCGGTTTGATTTAGTTGGATGTCAAGAGGTACAACGTTTCTACCTTCATTTTTGAGAGTTAGCGATAATACAGGGTGTTTAGCGTTGATAAAATCACATTCTGGAGTTTGTTTTATGTTTGGCTTTTCACAGTTATTGTCTATTGCAAACAACGCTTTAGCGCGAGCAAAGTCCAATTCAGCCAAAATGTTGTATGCGTTTGCAAGGTTTGGTATTTCAGGGCGTACAAGATTGGTTATTTCTGTAAGAATTTTTATTATTTCGCGTTTTTCTGCAAATTCCAATTCGCGTATTGCATTTGATAATTCTACGCTTTCGAGTGGTTCTATAAAAGATGTTTTTCCACTTGCTGATTCGTCGGCCACTATTCCTTGTATTTTTCTTTTTGCACCGCTTTGTACAGGAATTAGCATTTTACCGTCGCGAAGTGTAATTTCTGCATCTGGTTCTGTCCAACCTTGTGCTTTTGCTGTACGAAGTAATCTACTTACAACACCAGACACGGAAGCTCGTTTTGATGTAATTTGACTGCGAATTTGTTTAAGTTCTGGTGATGCAGAATCTTTAACTTCGCCTATTTCGTTGAGAATGTTGTTTATTTTTTGAATTATAGGTCTTGGTATTTCTATGTCTTGGCACAAAAATTTTAAAAATAGAAACTGCGATGAGTCTTCGCGTTTAAAAAAAGATGTTATTTTTACCATTGAGTCCATACCCTTTTTTAGTTGAAAAAGTTCGGAAACCGTTAGGTAAGTGTTAAGTGTTTCTATTTTTTTTAACGCTGTTCTTAAATCGTAATAGCCGTCTTGCGGAAATTCTTTTCCAGTAAGTAATATTTGCTTAAATTCTTCGGTACGATTAATTTGTGTTTCTATTGTCTTAAAATTGGTATAAAAAAACATCTCGTCAACTTTCCATTTGCCGAGTCCACTCATGCAGTGGCTTTTTATCATTTCACGGATTTTGTCAAATCCTGTTTTTTGTTCAAAATTTTTGGGATAAATCATAATTACAAAAAAAATCCGGCGTTGGTTTTTCGCCGGTCAAAATTAAAATATTTTGAGCAAAAAAATAGTTTTGTGTTATATCAAACTTTTTATTTATTTTTTTTTGTGTTTTTTTTTTGCTCTTTTACTTTCTTTTCTAAGTAGGGAACAATTTTGCGTATCCCAACTTCCGTTTCTTCGTGTTCGTTGTATTCCATTACAAAGAATGTGTTACACTTAACCTCGTAGTTTTTGTAAAACTCGCGTGGAAGCTTTTTTCCTTCCTTCAATATTTTCAAAAACCTGTCAATGTTGGGGATTTCTTCGTATATTTCTCTTTTCAAGAGCGATTTGCGATAGTTTTGTAAAATCTCTGTCATGTTGAAATTTTTTTCTTTGTTTTTGTTTTCCTGGATTTTTTCAAAAACTATTTCGCCAATTCTGTAAATTATTACGATTGTCGCCACCCCCAATGACGCTGCTATTGCAATTATATAGGCGTTAGAAAACATGGTAGATAGTTTTAAAGTTTCATTAGCAAAAATAACGTTTTGTCTGAGCAAATGCAATACAAAATCAAAATTTTAACAACTTTTTAATATTTTTACCGTATAATTTAATGTAATTTTTATGCAACAATGTTATTTTTGGCATTGATTGATTGTATTAAAAAGTTATATCTTTATTCATCAAAAAAATAATAAAAAAAATAGAAAAATATTTTTAAAAATAAAGTATTGATAGTCAGAGAATTAACAAAAAAAATAAAAAAAATAAAAAAAATAAGCGGTTGAACTATTGCATTTTAAATAATAAATCGTAATTTTGCGGTTCAAAATATTGTAATTATTAAGATAAGTAAAGAAATGCCTACAATTCAACAATTAGTAAGAAAAGGTAGAAAGACACTTACCGTTAAAAGTAAGTCTCCGGCATTGGATTCTTGTCCTCAGCGTCGCGGTGTGTGCTTGCGTGTTTACACCACCACTCCTAAAAAACCAAACTCGGCAATGCGCAAAGTTGCCCGTGTAAGGCTTACAAATCAGAAGGAAGTGAACGCTTACATCCCTGGCGAAGGACACAATTTGCAGGAGCACTCAATTGTGATGGTAAGAGGCGGCCGTGTAAAAGACTTGCCTGGTGTACGCTACCACATCATCCGTGGTACATTAGATACTGCTGGTGTTAACGGACGCGGACAACAAAGGTCTAAATACGGTACAAAGAGACCTAAGAAAAAGTAAAATTATTTTGATTAAGTAGAAATGAGAAAATCAAAACCAAAGAAGAGAGCAATTTTAGCCGACCCAAAATATGGCGAGAGAATCGTTACACGTTTTGTTAACGACCTTATGGTGGACGGTAAAAAAAGCATTGCTTTTAAAATTTTCTATTCTGCAATGGATTTGGTAGAAGCCAAAACCAAGGATTCGGGTAAAACACCCGTAGAGGTTTGGAAAACTGCTATGGAAAACATTACTCCTGATGTGGAAGTAAAGAGCCGCAGAGTGGGTGGTGCTACATTCCAAGTACCTACCGAAATTCGTCCTGACAGAAAAGAATCTATTGGTATTAAGAATCTTATTCAGTTTGCACGTCAACGTTCTGGTCACTCAATGGCTGAGAAACTTGCAGCAGAAATTATTGCTGCCTACAACAAAGAAGGTGGTGCTTACAAAAAGAAAGAAGATACCCATAGAATGGCTGAAGCCAACAAGGCATTTGCGTTTTTCAGATTCTAACGACATTTTATTAATGATAATTGGAGCAGTAAAAAATGAACAACGAGCTTAAAAATACGAGAAACATTGGTATTATGGCACATATAGACGCTGGTAAGACAACTACTACCGAGCGAATATTGTATTATACAGGTGTAACTCATAGAATGGGTGAGGTTCATGATGGAGCTGCTACAATGGATTGGATGTCGCAAGAAAAAGAAAGAGGCATTACCATCACATCAGCCGCCATTACCGCTTATTGGAATTACAACAACGTAAAACACACTATTAATATAATAGACACTCCTGGTCATGTTGATTTTACAGTGGAAGTGGAGCGTTCGTTAAGAGTGTTGGACGGTGCAGTTGCAGTTTTTTGTGGTGTGGGCGGTGTAGAACCTCAATCAGAAACCGTTTGGAGACAAGCTGATCGTTATAATGTACCGAGGGTTGCTTTTGTTAACAAACTCGATAGGATAGGTGCTGATTTTTTCAGTGTTGTATCGGAAATAGAAGATAAACTTGGAGCTAAACCAGCAGCAGTGCAGATTCCAATTGGTACCGAAGATAAGTTTATTGGCATTGTTGATTTGATTGATATGTCAGCTTATGTTTGGACCGAAGATGAACTTGGTACCAAATTCGACAAGGTAGAAATACCTGTCGAAATGATGGGGCAAGCAAAGGAATGGCGCGAAAAACTATTAGAACGTATTGCTGAAACCGATAACGATTTCTTGGAAAAGTATTTGGAAGATTCGGATTCTATTACAGAACAGGAAATAAAATCCGTACTTCGCAAAGCAACTATTGATTTGAAGGTTGTACCAGTTCTTTGCGGTTCGTCGCTTAAGAACAAAGGTGTACAAAAACTTCTTGACGCTATCGCGGCTTATTTGCCAAGTCCGATTGATATAGGAGAAGTAAAAGGCGCAGATCCATCAGACCCTGACAAAGTGATTATCCGTAAGCCAGACAACAAAGAACCTTTCTCTGCTTTGGCGTTTAAAATTGCGGTTGATCCATTTGTTGGAAGATTGGTGTATATAAGAGTTTATTCAGGAAAACTAAATTCTGGTGAACTTGTATATAATGTGCGCACTGGCAAGAAAGAAAGGATTTCAAACCTTTACCGTATGCATGCAAATAAACAAGAAGCTGTAGAATTTGTTGAAGCTGGAGATATTTGTGGTGCTGTTGGTTTTAAGGATATACGAACAGGAGATTCGCTTGCTGAGCAGAAACATCCAGTTGTATTTGAATCTATAGACTTTCCTGATCCTGTTATCGGTGTTGCAATTGAGCCCAAAACTCAAGCAGATCTTGATAAACTTGACAATGCGTTGAAAAAACTGGCAGAAGAGGATCCTACTTTTAAGATTAATACGGATACTGAAACTGGACAGACAATTATCAATGGCATGGGTGAACTACATCTTGATATTCTCATAGATAGGCTTAAAAGAGAATATAAGATTGAGATAAGCCAAGGTAAGCCACAGGTTACTTATAAAGAGAGAATTACTAAAAGCGTTGAACATCATGAGGTGTTTAAAAAGCAAACAGGAGGTAAAGGCAAATTTGCTGATATTACTATTAGAATATCTCCGTCTCCAGAAGGTAGCCAAGGTTTAACGTTTACAAATAGCATAAAAGGTGGAATTATTCCCAAAGAATATATCCCTGCAGTAGAAAAGGGATTCCTTGAGGCTATGAATAATGGTCCATTGGCAGGTTTCAAACTGCAAAGTCTTACCGTTGAACTTATTGACGGTGCATTTCATAGTGTAGATTCGGACGCTTTGTCTTTCGAAATAGCAGCCAAACAAGCCTACAAGGCTGCGACAGAACAGGCTAAAGCTATTTTACTTGAACCCGTTATGGAGTTGACTGTTGACACGCCCGATGAGTATATGGGTGATGTAATAGCCGATATAAATAAAAGGAGAGGACAGGTAATTAGCACCGATTCAAAAGCAAAGATGAAAATTATCAAGTCGCATGTACCATTGGCAGAAACTTTTGGATATGTAACAGTTTTGCGCACTCTTACATCTGGTAGAGCCGTTTCTTCTATGCAATTTTTTGATTATCAAGAAGTACCGGCAAATATTGCACAAGATATTATCGACATGGTAAAAGGAAAAATCACATTTATTGATCAACTATAAAAATTAAAAATCGTATTATGGGTCAAAAGATTCGTATCAAATTAAAATCGTACGATCATAATTTGGTTGATAATTCGGCTGAAAAGATTGTTAAAACGGTAAAGGCAACAGGAGCTGTAGTAAGCGGTCCTATTCCATTGCCAACCCACAAAAGGATTTTTACCGTTAACAGATCTACCTTTGTTAACAAAAAATCAAGGGAACAGTTTCAATTATCATCGTTTAAAAGATTGATTGACATCTATAGTTCTACACCGAAGACAGTTGATGCTTTGATGAAGTTGGAGTTACCTAGCGGTGTAGAAGTGGAAATTAAAGTCTGATTTTAATTTGATTTTTACAAAAAATTAAAAACATTTACCTCTGTCGGCCGAGCCCGATAAGTAAGCAAATAGAAAAAAAATGTCAGGATTAATAGGAAAAAAAGTAGGCATGACCTCAGTTTTCACCGAAGCTGGTGTTAGTATTCCAGTTACTGTGATAGAAGCAGGTCCTTGTGTTGTTACACAAGTAAAAACCGAAGAAACCGACGGCTATAACGCTATTCAATTGGCGTTTGATGACAAGAAAGAAAAAAATTCGATCCAAGCCGAAATCGGACACTTCAAAAAAGCAGGTACAACCCCTAAGAGAAAGGTTGTTGAATTTAAAAACATTGAGCAAGATGTAAAACTTGGTGATGTAATCACAGTTGAGTCTTTGCAGGATGTAAAGTTGATAAATGTATCGGGTATTTCTAAAGGTAAAGGATATCAAGGACCAGTTAAACGTCATGGATTTAGTGGCGTAGGAGGTACTTCGCACGGTCAGCATAACCGTTTGCGTGCACCAGGAGGTTTAGGTGCGTCTTCTTACCCAAGCAAAGTATTCAAAGGAATGCGTATGGCTGGACGTACTGGTGGCGATAAGGTCAAAGTTCGCAACTTGAGTATTGTTAAAATCATTCCGGAACACAACCTTGTATTGGTTAAAGGTGCTGTACCCGGTCCTAAAGGTTCATACTTAATAATGGAAAACTAATGGAAATATCAGTATTAAATATCAACGGACAGGAAACTGGCAAAAAGGTTCAGTTGCTTGATGAAATTTTTGCCGTAGAACCGAGCGACCATGCAATGTATTTGGATGTAAAACGTTACTTGGCCGATCAAAGGCAGGGAACTGCTAAAGCTAAAGAAAGAAGCGAAATGTCTGGTAGTACCCGTAAATTGAAAAAACAAAAAGGTACTGGCGGTGCTCGTTCAGGCGACATCAATTCACCAGTTATGGTGGGTGGCGCAAGATGTTTTGGTCCACGCCCGCGCGATTATAGTTTCAAGCTAAACAAGAAACTGAAACAATTGGCACGTAAATCTGCCTTGACATATAAAGCAAAGGATAGCCAGATTATTGTGCTCGAAGACTTCGATATGGATGCTCCAAAAACCAAAAAAATCATCGAAATAAAAAATAATTTAAAAATTGGTGATAAAAAATCACTTTTGGTGTTGGCAAATCAAAATAAAAATATATATTTGTCGTCGAGAAATTTAGAGAAGTCTAAAATTACAATTGCTTCACAATTAACCACTTACGATGTTCTTAATGCTCAATCTTTGGTTATAACAGAAGGTGCAATTGAAGTTTTGAATAAATTGTTTGAAAAAAAGTAGCAAAAAAGTAACAAAAGATGTACATAATCGAGAAACCAATTGTTACGGAAAAATTCAACGCCTTGGCAGAACGGGTTGTTAGAATTGGTAAGAAAGGAAACAAAAATGGTCGTCCTGACACTAGATCTAACAGAACCGTCCGCCAGTTTGCGTTTCAGGTTAATCCTGATGCAAACAAAGAGCAGATAAAAAAGGCGATAGAAAGCATGTATAATGTTACTGTAACATCAGTTAATACAATGAATTGTTCTGGCAAAGTAAAATCCCGCTTGACGAAAGCTGGTTATATTGCTGGAAAAACAAAGAAATATAAAAAGGCTATTGTTACCCTTAAGGATGGTGACAATATTGATTTCTATAGCAACATTTAAAAATGGCAGTAAGAAAATTTAAACCGACAACTCCGGGACAAAGAGGAAAAGTATTAGGTACTTTTGAAGAAATTACCGCTACAAAGCCTGAAAAATCGCTTACTTTTGGTTATGCTAAATCAGGTGGACGTAACCATACTGGTAAAATGACGGTTCGTTATATTGGTGGTGGTCACAAGCAAAAATACAGAATTATTGATTTCTGGCGTGATAAAGATGGTATTCCTGGTACTGTAAAGACAATTGAATACGATCCAAATCGTACAGCAAGAATTAGTCTTGTTTTTTATGCTGACGGTGAAAAAAGGTACATTATTGCGCCCAACGGCATACAAGTTGGTCAAAAGATAATGTCTGGTAAAGATGCCACACCGGAAATTGGCAATGCAATGTTTTTAGCTGATATTCCGCTTGGTACTATTATCCACAACATTGAACTGAGACCAGGTGAAGGTGCTGCTTTGGCAAGAAGCGCAGGTTCTTATGCTCAACTTACTGCAAGAGACGGCAAGTATGCAATTGTTAAACTTCCTTCGGGTGAAACCCGTATGATACTTGTTACCTGTAAGGCAACTATAGGTAGCGTTTCTAATGCTGACCATAGTCTTGAAAAAAGTGGAAAGGCTGGACGTTCGCGTTGGTTGGGTCGCAGACCTCATAACCGTGGTGTAGTAATGAACCCTGTAGATCACCCGATGGGTGGTGGTGAAGGTCGTGCTTCTGGAGGTCATCCGCGTTCACGTAAAGGCTTGCTCGCTAAGGGTTACAAGACTCGTAAACCTAAAAAACAATCGAACAAGTTTATTATTGAAAGAAGAAACAAATAAAAAAATTGCATAAATCATGAGTCGTTCAATAAAAAAAGGCCCGTATATTAATTATAAACTTGAAAAAAAGATTCTTGCCATGAACGAATCAGGTAAGAAATCGGTTATTAAATCATGGGCAAGGGCCTCTATTATTTCTCCTGATTTTGTTGGCCATACGGTTGCTGTACATAATGGTAATAAATTTATACCTGTGTATATTACCGAGAATATGGTTGGTCATAAATTGGGTGAATTTGCGCCAACTCGTACTTTTAGAGGGCATGGTGGCAAGAAAAAATAATTTAAACAGGTAAAAGACCATTTAATACAAAAAAAAGAAAATGGGTGAAATTAAGCATAGAACCAAAAAAAGTGTTAGGGCGCAAAAACTTAAGGAGCAGAAGAAAAATGTTGCTTTTGCTGTTTTGAGAAATAACCCTACGTCTCCGCGTAAAATGCGTCTTGTTGCAGGTTTGATTCGTAATCAAGATGTAAACAAGTCTTTGGATATTCTTCAGTATAGTCCGCAGGAGGCTGCAAAAAAGTTGAGAAAACTTTTACTTTCGGCTATTGCAAACTGGGGAGAAAAAAATGAAGGTGCTCGTCTTGAAGATGCCAACCTTATTGTTAAGGAAATTCGCGTTGACGGTGCAAGAATGTTAAAAAGACTTAGACCAGCTCCTCAAGGCCGTGCCTATAGGATTAGAAAAAGGTCTAATCATGTTACTATAATATTGGGTAATAAAGAAAATAACGAAAACTAAATGGGACAAAAAACTAATCCGATTAGCAACAGGCTCGGCATTATAAAAGGTTGGGATTCTAACTGGTTTGGAGGTCGCAACTATTCGGACAAAATCGTCGAGGACGATAAAATCCGTAAATATTTGAATGTTCGTCTTGCTAAGGCGAGCATTTCTAAGATAATTATTGAACGCACGCTTAAGCTTATTACGGTTACAGTAAACACTGCTCGTCCAGGTATTATTATTGGAAAGGGTGGTCAAGAAGTTGACAAAATTAAAGAAGAGTTGAAAAAAATCACTAATAAAGAGGTTCAAATCAACATTTTTGAAATTAAACGTCCCGAACTTGATGCTGTTATCGTGGCTAACAATGTTGCACGTCAGATTGAGGGTAAGATTGCTTATCGACGTGCAATAAAAATGGCTATTGCTTCAACTATTCGTATGGGAGCCGAAGGTATTAAATTTGTTATTTCTGGTCGTTTGAATGGTGCAGAGATGGCTCGTACAGAGGCTTACAAGGAAGGTCGTATTCCTTTGCATACTTTACGTGCTGACATTGATTATGCTTTGGCAGAAGCTCATACCAAGGTTGGTCGTGTTGGCATTAAGGTTTGGATTTGTAAAGGTGAAGTTTACGGTAAGAGAGATTTGTCTCCAAATGTTGGTGTTAAACAACAGAAAAAAGGTTTCAAACCGAGAAAAAAGTAATTTTAAATTTTTTAATTAACAAACGAAATGTTACAGCCAAAAAAGACTAAATACAGAAAAATGCAGAAAGGCCGAATGAGAGGTCTTGCTCAAAGAGGGCATGAAATCGCATTTGGTTCTTTTGGACTTAAAGCATTGGAAAACTTCTGGATTACTGGTCGTCAAATTGAAGCTGCACGTCAGGCTATCTCGCGTTATATGCAGCGTGAAGGACAAATTTGGATTAGGATTTTCCCAGATAAGCCTGTTACAAAAAAACCTGCAGAGGTTCGTATGGGTAAGGGTAAAGGTCAGCCAGAATATTTTGTTGCCCCTGTTACTCCTGGTAGAATAATGTTTGAAACCGATGGTGTTTCTTACGAAATTGCTAAGGAAGCTTTGCGTTTGGCGGCTCAGAAGTTGCCTATTAAAACAAAATTTGTCGTAAGACGTGATTATGCAACCAATTCATCAGCAGAATAATGAAAGAAGCAGAAATAAGAAAAGAGGTTAAGGAATTGACTACTGCAGATCTCAATGATAAAATAAAAGCTGAAAAAACGGAATATTCAAAGTTGAAATTGAGTCATGCAATTTCTCCATTGGAAAGTCCAATACAAATCCGTTTTAAACGCAGATATATTGCTATGCTTTTGGCCGAGAAACGTAGTAGAGAAATAAAAAACGTTCAATAAGACACTGACGTAAAAATGGAAGAATTAAAACGTAATTTTAGGAAGGAACGTATCGGTATTGTTGTGAGTGATAAGATGCAAAAATCTATTGTAGTAGAAGTACATCGTAGAATGAGACATCCAAAGTATGGTAAGTTTATCATGCGTTCAAAGAAATTTGTTGCTCATGATGAAGAAAATACTGCTCACATTGGAGATACTGTTCGTATTATGGAAACCCGTCCGTTGAGCAAACGTAAGAACTGGAGATTAGTTGAAATAGTAGAAAGAGCTAAATAATTATGATACAGCAAGAGACAAGAATGACTGTCGCAGACAATAGTGGCGCAAAAGAGGTTTTGTGTATTCGCGTTTTAGGTGGCACAGGCTGTAGATATGCTTCTGTTGGCGACAAGGTGGTGGTAACCGTTAAGAGCGCATTGCCCTCTGGTGATGTTAAGAAGGGTACGGTATCGAAGGCGGTTATCGTTCGCACCAATAAGGAAATTCGCAGAGCTGACGGCTCGTATATCCGTTTTGACGACAACGCCGTGGTTCTATTAAACAATCAAGGAGAATTGAGAGGTACTCGTATTTTCGGACCAGTTGCAAGAGAGTTGCGTGCCAACTATATGAAAATCGTTTCTCTAGCTCCTGAAGTTTTGTAATTTTAACTAAAAACACAAATGGCTAAGAAACTGCACATTAAGAAAGGAGACATTGTTATTGTCAACTCGGGCGAAAACAGAGGCCAAAAGGGTAAAGTGTTGGAAGTGCTTGTAAAGAAAGACCGTGCTATTGTTGAAGGTGTTAACATGGTAACCAAGGCAACTAAGCCTTCGGCTCAAAACACAGAAGGCGGTTTTATAAAGAAAGAGGCATCTATCCATATTTCAAATTTGATGTTGATTTGCCCTGAAACTGGTAAGCCCACCCGTATCGGCCGTAGGATTGAAGAAGTCGATGGAAAGAAAAGGTTAGTACGGTATTCTAAAAAATCTGAAAATAAAAAGGAGATAAAGTAAAATGCAATACGTACCGACATTAAAGAAAAAATATAAAGAAGAAATCGTTCCTTCTTTGATGAAGGAGTTTGGTTATAAAAGTATTATGCAGGTGCCAAGGCTAAAGAAAATTGTTGTTAATCAAGGTGTAGGTCAAGCTACTGCTGACAAAAAACTTATTGACAACGCTCTTACTGAGGTTACTGCTATAACTGGTCAGAAACCAGTTGCTACGTTATCGCGAAAAGATATTTCTAATTTTAAACTTAGAAAAGGTATGCCAATTGGTGTTATGGTTACCTTGCGTAGGGATCGCATGTATGAATTTCTTGAAAGACTGATTGCTATTGCGTTGCCTCGTATTCGTGATTTCAATGGTGTTTCGGGTAAATTTGATGGTAAGGGTAATTATACTCTTGGCATAAAGGAACAGATTATTTTTCCCGAGATTGATATTGATAAAATAAGTAAAATTATGGGAATGAATATCACTTTCGTTACTTCTGCTCCTACCGATGAAGAAGGTTTCAAGTTGTTGAAAAGTTTCGGATTCCCGTTTAAAAAGTAAAAAGATGGCAAAAGAATCAATGAAAGCACGTGAAGTAAAACGTGCAAAGTTAATAGCTAAATACGCTGCAAAAAGAGCCAAATTGAAAGAGGAAGGCGATTATGTTGGACTTCAAAAGCTTCCTAAAAATTCTAATCCTATTCGTCTTCACAACCGTTGTAAGTTGACGGGACGTCCTCGTGGTTATATGCGTCAGTTTGGTATTAGCCGCATTCAATTTCGTGAAATGGCTTCTAACGGTCTTTTGCCAGGCGTTAAAAAAGCAAGTTGGTAAGAATTTTTTTAAATTAGACAATAATGACAGATACTATTGCAGATTTCTTGACTCGCATTAGAAATGCCGCGATGGCCAAACATAAGATTGTGGAAGTGCCAGCTAACAAAGTAAAAAAAGAAATTACTAAGATTCTTTTTCAAAAGGGCTACATTCTCAGTTATAAGTTTGATGATGAAAATAAGACCATCAAGATTGCTTTGAAATACAATCCTGAAACTAAGGATTCTGCCATTCAGAGCATTACGAGAGTAAGTACACCTGGATTGCGTAAATATATGGGATGTGCTGAGTTGCCTCGTGTTTTGAATGGTTTGGGCATTGCAATTGTTTCTACATCCAAGGGAATTATGACTGATAAAGAGTGTAGAACCCAAAATTTGGGCGGTGAAGTACTTTGTTACGTTTATTAAAATTATTTAGAACAAAATGTCAAGAATAGGAAAATTGCCCGTAAGTATTCCTGCTGGTGTTCAAGTAACCGTAGATGATAAAAATCATGTAGTTGTCGTTAAAGGCAAGCTTGGTCAATTGCAGCAGAAGGTAAATCCTAACATTACGGTTGAAGTTAAAGACGGTGAAGTTAAAGTATCTCGACCCAACGATAGCAAGGAGAATCGTTCTTTGCATGGTTTGTATAGAGCATTGATTGCCAATATGGTTAAGGGTGTGAGTGAAGGTTTTACCGTTAAACAAGAAATGGTCGGAGTTGGTTATAGAGCCACTTCTCAAGGCCAATTGTTGGACATTTCGGTTGGTTATTCTCATAATATACTTATCGAATTGCCCGAGGAAATTAAGGTTAGCGTTGTTGCAGAAAAACGCTCTAACCCGATTATAACAATGACAAGTTGCGACAAACAGCTTTTGGGACAAGTTGCGGCAAAAATTCGTTCGTTTCGTCCTCCAGAACCTTATAAAGGTAAAGGTATTAAGTTTGTTGATGAAGTCATTCGCAGAAAGGCCGGTAAGTCAGCTTCTGGCTCTAAATAAAATTTCTGTTTTCGTGTAAACATTAAAAAATTAAAAAGAAATGGCTTTAACTAAGCAACAAAGAAGACAAAGAATTAAGTATCGCATACGTAAGAAAATTTTCGGTACGTCGGAACGCCCGAGATTGTGCGTATTCAGGAGCAATAAGAATATCTTTGTTCAAGTAATCGACGATGTTAAACATGTAACATTGGTCGCTACATCTTCGAGAATAAAGGAAATTTCTAGCCAAAAGGTAACTAAAATCGAACAGGCAAGATTAGTTGGTAAAGCAATTGCTGAGAAGGCTAAACAAGCTGGTATTAATACGGTTGTTTTCGATCGTAGTGGTTATTTATATCACGGTAGAATAAAATCTTTGGCAGAGGCAGCTCGCGAAGGTGGTTTAAAACTTTAGTAAATTATGTTGACAGCAGGAAGTAAAAAAGTAAGAACAAGCGATTTGGAGCTTAAAGATAGGCTCGTAGCTATCAATCGTGTTACAAAAGTTACCAAAGGTGGACGTACTTTTACGTTTGCAGCTATTGTTGTCGTTGGCAACGAAAACGGTGTAGTAGGCTACGGTCTTGGTAAGGCCAATGAAGTAACCGCTGCTATTGCCAAAGGTGTTGAAGATGCAAAGAAAAACCTTATACGTGTACCTGTTTTGAAAGGAACAATTCCACATGAACAGGTTGCTAAATTTGGTGGTGCAGATGTTTTGTTGAAACCAGCCTCAAGTGGTACTGGTGTAAAAGCGGGAGGTGCTATGCGTGCCGTTTTAGAAAGTGCTGGTATAAAGGACGTTTTGGCGAAGTCTAAAGGTTCTTCTAATCCACATAACCTTGTTAAGGCTACGTTTAGAGCTCTCTCGATGCTAAGGGATGCTCAGACAGTTTCTCAGTTTAGGGGTGTGGACATTAACACAGTGTTTAACGGTTAATATTTTTTTTAAATGAAGAAAAAAGTAACATTGGTTCGCAGCAAAATTGGTTGGCCAAAAGATCAAAAAGCTACATTAGCTGCATTGGGACTTAACAAGACTGGTTCGTCTAACGTTGTGGAATGTAATGATGCCATACAAGGTATGCTTGTAAAAGTTAGGCATTTGGTAAAAGTTGAAGATATTAACGAATAATTTTTTAAAAAAAGTTATCATGGATTTGTCTAATTTGAGACCAGCAAAAGGTTCTACTAAAAACAAAAAGCGTTTGGGACGTGGTCAAGGCTCAGGATATGGCGGAACTTCGACAAGAGGACACAAAGGTGCCAAATCGCGTTCTGGTTATTCTCATAAGATTGGCTTTGAAGGTGGTCAAATGCCTATTCAAAGACGTGTGCCTAAGTTTGGTTTTAATAATATCAATAGGGTTGAATATAGAGTAATCAACGTTTCTGATTTGGAAAAACTCAACGAAGATAATATTACTTTCGAAGTTTTATACCAAAATGGTTTGGTAGCAAAAAACGACAAAGTTAAGATTCTTGGTGGAGGAAAGCTTACAAAGAAACTTAGTGTTTCTGCACATGCTTTTTCTAAATCTGCTAAAGCTGCCATTGAAGAGCAGAACGGTACAGTTATTACTTTGTAAATTACAATTTAATGAAAAACTTTATTCAGACACTTAAGAACATTTGGAAAATAGAAGACCTACGTAACAAGATTCTTGCTACGTTGGGTCTTGTATTGGTATATCGTGTAGGAGCACATATTGTGCTACCTGGCATAGATCCCACGCAGTTGACTAAATTGTCTGAGCAGACCAGCGATGGAATCATGTCTATTCTAAACATGTTTTCTGGTGGTGCGTTTGCAAATGCTTCAATTTTTGCGTTGGGTATAATGCCTTATATAACGGCTTCGATTATCGTTCAGCTTTTGGGAATGGCTTTGCCTTATTTTCAAAGGCTACAGCGTGAAGGTGAAAGTGGTCGTCGCAAAATTAACCGTATTACAAGGTTTTTGACAGTTTTGGTTTTATTATTGCAAGCTCCAAGTTATCTTGTAAATTTGCGTTATCAATTGCCGCAGTCTGCTTTTCTTGTTCGAGGTTTTTGGGATTTCACGTTGCCTTCGGTAATTATTTTAACTGCCGGTACTATGTTTATTATGTGGCTGGGTGAACGTATTACTGACAGAGGTATTGGAAACGGTATTTCTCTTTTGATTATGATTGGTATCATTGCTCGTTTGCCTTTTGCTCTTAGTGCAGAATTTGTTTCGTGTGTTGAGGAGGTAAACGGTGGTGGTTTGATTGTATTCTTAGTGGAATTAATAATGTTGTTTCTTGTGTTTGTGGTTTCGATATTACTTGTGCAGGGAACTCGAAAAATTCCGGTGCAGTATGCAAAGAGGATTGTTGGTAATAAACAATATGGAGGTGTGCGTCAATACATTCCATTAAAAGTTAATGCAGCTGGGGTTATGCCTATTATTTTTGCACAAGCTTTGATGTTTATACCTCTTATGTTTACTCGATTTAACTCAGAAGCAACAAGCAGCATTGCATCTGCATTTGCTGATTATACTGGTTTTTGGTATAATTTTACTTTTGCTTTGTTGATTATTGTGTTTACGTATTTTTACACTGCTATTACTTTTAGCCCGCAGCAAATGGCTGATGATATGAAAAAAAATGGAGGTTTTATACCTGGCGTTAAGCCTGGAAAAAAGACGGTAGATTTCTTAGATAATATAATGTCAAGAATAACTCTTCCTGGCTCTATTTTTCTTGCTATCATTGGTATTCTTCCTGTTTTGGCTATTTTGTGTGGAATTAATAATCAATTTTCTCAATTTTATGGAGGTACTTCTTTGTTAATTCTTGTGGGTGTAATCCTTGACACTTTACAACAGATTGAAAGTCATTTGTTGATGCACCATTATGATGGTTTAATGAAATCAGGACGTATAAAAGGTCGTACTGGTTCTGTTGCCGCTATTTAAGTTGTTTGATTACAATGTTTGTTAGAATAGATATTAAATCGATTAATTAAATTGCTATGTAATGCCTGCGTTGGGCAGGCATTATTGGCTTTATATAAGATTTAATGTTTTTTTAATACATCATTGAATAATAATTTGCATAAATACAAAAAAATACACAATTTTGCAGGTGCAAAACGAAGTTGATTTTTATAATATAAGCAATGTATTGCAAACTTTTATAGCAATTAAAAGCATTAAAAATAAGAGATGCCAAAACAACAATCAATAGAAAAAGACGGTGTTATAACCGAAGCGTTGAGTAATGCAATGTTTAAGGTAGAACTTGAAAATGGTCATGTAATAATAGGTCATATTTCAGGTAAAATGCGCCAGCACTACATCAGGATACTGCCCGGCGACAAAGTAAAAGTGGAAATGTCTCCTTATGACTTAACTAAGGGACGTATATCTTTTAGATATAAATAAAAGAAAAAAAATGAAAGTAAGAACATCAGTTAAAAAAAGATCGGCCGATTGCAAAGTTGTTAGAAGAAAAGGCCGTGTTTACATTATTTGTAAATCTAATCCTAAATTCAAACAACGTCAGGGATAAAAAAATTGTTTCATTTTTGGAATTTATTTTAATTTTTTTATCTTTGCCGCATTAAATTTGTAAACAAGTTAATATTAAGAATAATGGCAAGAATTGTCGGGGTAGATTTACCCAAAAACAAGCGAGGTGAAATTGGCCTTACGTATATTTATGGTATTGGTCGTAATAGAGCAAACTACATCCTTGCACAAGCCGGAATTGACAAAAACATAAAAGTACAAGATTGGAACGATGATCAAATTGCTAAGATTCGTCAGATTATTAATGACGAATTCAAAGTAGAAGGAGAATTGCGTTCTGAAGTTTCTATGAACATCAAACGTTTGATGGATATTGGATGTTATCGTGGAATACGTCATCGTAATGGCTTGCCTGTGAGAGGTCAGAAAACAAAAAATAATGCTCGTACACGTAAAGGTAAGAGAAAGACCATCGCTAATAAAAAGATAGCTACTAAATAAAATTAGAAAATGGCAAACAAAAGTAAAGTAACGAGAAAGAGAGTTGTAAAAGTTGAACCAATTGGTCAGGGTCATATTCACTCTTCATTCAACAATATCATCATCTCTTTGACCAACGCTTCGGGAGAAGTAATTTCTTGGGCATCTGCTGGTAAAATGGGTTTTAAAGGCTCTAAGAAAAATACACCCTATGCAGCGCAACAGGCAGCTAATGAATGTAGCAAAACTGCCTTTGATTTGGGTCTTCGTAAGGTAAAGGTTTATGTAAAAGGACCAGGTAACGGTCGCGAAGCAGCTATTAGAGCTATTCATACATCGGGTATTGAAGTGGTTGAAATTATTGATGTTACACCATTACCCCACAATGGCTGTCGCCCTGCCAAAAGAAGAAGGGTATAATGTCAAACTTTGAAAAAAAATAAAAAATGGCAAGATACACAGGTCCCAAATCAAAAATCGCCAGAAAGTTTGGCGAACCTATATATGGAAGCGATAAATATTTGGATAAAAAGAATTATCCAGCAGGACAACATGGATTAGAAAAAAAACGTAAAAAAGTATCTGAGTATGGTATTCAGTTAAAAGAAAAGCAGAAAGCAAAATATACTTATGGACTTTTGGAACGTCAATTTGCTAATCTATTTAAAAAAGCAAATCGTAGTTCAGGTGTAACTGGAGAGGTTTTACTACAGTTGCTTGAAAGTCGTTTGGATAATGTTGTTTATCGTCTTGGAATTGCTCCTACTCGTCCTGCTGCACGTCAATTAGTGTCGCATAGACATATTGTTGTTAATGGTAATGTACTTAATATTCCTTCTTATCACGTGAAAGTTGGTGATATTGTTGGAGTGCGTGAAAAATCTAAAGCCTTGGAAGTAATACAAAATTCGGTACAAGGCGCAAATAGGTCGAGGTTTAATTGGCTTGAGTGGGATTCATCTTCATTGTCTGGCAAGTTTATGAATATTCCTGCACGTGAAGATATACCAGAAAACATTAAAGAACAACTTATAGTTGAACTTTATTCTAAATAATGTTATGTACAATAACGCTTTTGTATTTTTCAAGTGTGTTATTGTACACTTTTTACCGAAAAAAATTAAAATATAACAAATGGCAATATTAGCTTTTCAAAAGCCCGACAAAGTTGTAATGTTGGAAGCAGACGAAAGTTTTGGAAAATTTGAGTTTCGTCCGCTTGAACCTGGTTTCGGCATAACTATCGGTAATGCGCTCAGACGTATCCTTTTATCTTCTTTGGAAGGTTTTGCTATTACTTCGATTAAGATAGAAGGTGTTGAGCATGAATTTTCTACTATACCTGGGGTAATCGAAGATTTAACCGAAATTATTCTGAATATAAAGAAGATACGCTTTAAACAAATTGTTGACGGGCAAGATTTTGAAAAGGCGGTTATTACTATCAGTGGACAAGAGCAATTTAAGGCTGGGGACATTGAAAAATTCCTAACCAATTTTAAAATTCTTAATCCATCGTTGGTTATTTGTAATATGGAAACATCTGTTAAAATTCAGATGGAAATTACTATTAACAAGGGTAGGGGGTATGTTCCTGCTGATGAAAATAAAATTGCCGACCAAGAAATCGGAGTGATTGCCGTCGATTCAATTTATACACCTATTAGAAATGTAAAGTATTTTACGGAGAATTTTCGTGTTGAACAAAAAACTGACTATGAAAAATTAGTTATGGAAATTACAACCGATGGTTCTATTCATCCTAAAGATGCTTTAAAAGAGGCGGCTAAAATTTTGATTCATCATTTCATGTTGTTCTCTGATGAGAAAATAACCATAGATTCTGAAGAAAGTTTGGCTAATGAAGAATTTGATGAAGAAGTTTTGCACATGCGTCAACTTCTTAAAACTAAGCTTGTTGATTTGGATCTTTCTGTGCGTGCGCTTAACTGTTTGAAGGCTGCTGATGTTGAAACTTTAGCTGAATTGGTTGTTTTTAACAAAAACGATTTATTAAAATTCCGCAATTTCGGTAAAAAATCCTTGACTGAACTCGATGATTTACTTCTTAATATGAATTTGAGTTTCGGTATGGACATTTCTAAATATAAACTTGATAAAGACTAAATTTTTTGAGCAGTGATGCTCTTTAATTGTTAGACAAATGAGACACAACGACAAAATAAATCATTTAGGAAGAACTTCGGCTCATAGAAAGTCTATGCTTACAAATATGGCTGTTTCGTTGATTATGCATAAGCGTATTAATACGACGTTAGCCAAAGCTAAAGAACTTCGTACTTTTGTTGAACCGATTATAACAATATCTAAGGACGATATTAAGTATGCTGAGGCAAATGCTGCCGATGATAAAGCTAAAGTTTATAACAAAAATCGCAGAATGAACGCTCGTCGTTTGGCTTTTGCGCGTTTGCGTGATAAAGAGGCTGTTAAAGAATTATTTGCAAATGTTACACCTAAGGTTGCTACACGTAACGGTGGTTATACAAGAATTTTGAAAACTTTTGTTCGTCAAGGCGACAATGCTAAGATGTGTATGATGGAGCTTGTTGATTTTAATACTACTTATAATCCTACAAAAGGCTCTGCTGCTACACCTAAAAAACGTGTTCGTCGTTCTAAGAAAAAATCTAATGAACAACCTACAGAAGGTCAAGTAACTACTGCTGAAAATAAATCGGCTGAATAGAATAGTTGTATATTTCTGTTATTCTTTGTTTGTACTTAGTTTAACAGAGTTTGAAGTTAAATAAATTTACCGCATTGTTTTAATGCGGTTTTTTTATTCTCTTAGGTGTAATTTTTTATACAATAATTTTTTTTGAGATTTTTTTAGCATTATTATTTAATTTCTCAGTTGTTAAAAGTTTATTAAAATTTTTAAATAAATTTTTTTGTAATTTATTTTTTTTTGCATTTTCTATATTTTTATTATAAATTTTTTTTTATTTATTGATTTTTAGAGTATTAATGTAACTAATTTTATTTTTTTGCAGCCTTATTTGGAAAAATTGCTGTTTGTTAAAAAAAATTATTATCTTTGCAAACTTTACAATTTTAGAAATTTATTGATAAAAATGGCAAAACAATCAATTAACAGATGTTCTTTTTGCGGACGTCCTAAGAGTGAAACAGAATTACTTATCGAAGGTCAAGAAGCTTACATCTGCAATTTTTGCATAGAGCAGGCTCATGAAATTGTGGAATCCGAAATTGGTATGTCTTTGAAAACAGATTCGGAGTTTTCTACTACTTTTAATTACAAGCCAGTTGATATAAAAAAATTTTTGGATCAATATGTTATAGGTCAAGAGCAAGCTAAGAAAACGCTTGCAGTAGCTGTTTACAACCATTATAAACGTCTTAATCAAAAGGTTAAATCTGATGATGTAGAGGTTGAAAAGTCAAACATATTGCTTATTGGAGAAACTGGCACAGGAAAAACACTTTTGGCTAAGACTATTGCTCGTTTGCTTAATGTTCCTTTTACTATTGTTGATGCTACTGTACTTACAGAGGCTGGTTATGTGGGAGAAGACGTAGAGTCATTGCTTACAAGATTGCTTCAGGCATGCGACTATAATGTTAAGTTGGCAGAAAGAGGCATTGTTTTTATTGATGAAATTGATAAAATTGCAAGAAAAGGTGATAATCCGTCGATAACTCGAGATGTTAGTGGCGAAGGTGTACAGCAAGGACTTTTGAAAATTTTGGAAGGTAGCATTGTTAATGTTCCTCCAAATGGTGGTAGAAAACACCCTGAACAAAAGATGATTCAGGTTAACACAAAAAATATTTTGTTTATTTGTGGCGGAGCATTTGTTGGTCTTGATAGAAAGATTGCTAAACGTTTGAATACAGAAGTTGTAGGGTTTAATACAATACGTCAAGGTGGAAAATTGCAGCAAGATAATATGTTACAGTATGTAACACCGCAAGATGTTAAGGCTTTTGGTATGATTCCAGAGATTATTGGTCGTTTACCAATTATTACATACCTTAATCCGCTTAATCGTGATGCATTGCGTAGGATACTTGTTGAGCCAAGAAATTCTATTATTAAACAATATGTTAAGTTGTTTGAAATGGAAGATTGTAAACTTGAATTTGAGCCGCAAGTTTTTGATTTTGTGGTTGATAAAGCTTTAGAATTTAAACTTGGAGCTCGTGGACTTCGTGGTATATGCGAAACCATTATGTTGGATGTTATGTTTGAGTTACCGTCGCAAAAACTTGATAGGTTTATAGTAACGCTCGATTACGCAAAGAAAAAACTCGAAAATATTGATTTTGCAAGTTTAAGGGCATAAATTGCCCATCGACACCAAAAAAGGGATATTATGGCAGACAATAATTTTATTGATTATGTAAAAATTTATGTCCGTTCTGGTAAGGGCGGTGCAGGATCTGCGCATTTGCGTAGGGAAAAATATCGTCCTAAGGCAGGTCCTGATGGCGGTGATGGTGGAAAAGGAGGCAGTGTTCTTATAAAAGGAAACAAACAACTTTGGACGTTGCTTCATCTTAAATATCAAAGGCATATTTTTGCAGAAGACGGTGTTAGTGGTATGCGCGACACGTGGGATGGTGCGGATGGAAAAGATGCTGTTATAGAAGTACCGCTTGGTACTGTGGTACGTGATGGAGAAACTGGTGAATATCTTTTTGAAATTACCGAACATGACGAGGTTCAGGTACTTGCCAAAGGTGGTCGTGGTGGATTGGGTAATGTACATTTTAAATCTGCAACAAATCAGACACCGCGTTATGCACAACCAGGTGAACCATGTGAGGAAGGATGGAGAATTTTGGAACTTAAAGTGTTGGCCGATATTGGACTTGTTGGTTTTCCTAATGCAGGAAAGTCAACGTTGCTTTCGAGCATAAGCGCAGCAAAGCCTAAAATAGCCGACTATCCGTTTACAACGCTTACTCCACAGCTTGGGATGGTTAGAGTAGGAGAGAAGTTTTCTTTTGTTATGGCTGATATTCCTGGAATAATAGAGGGTGCATCAGAAGGTAAAGGCTTGGGACTTAGATTTTTGCGTCATATTGAACGAAATCCTCTTTTGCTATTTCTTGTTCCTGCAGATAGCGACGATGTAACAAAAGATTACAAGGTACTTTTGGGTGAACTTGGAAAATACAATCCTGAATTGCTTGATAAAAAACGAATTTTGGCTGTTTCTAAATGTGATTTGATTGATAGCGAAATTAAAGAAGATATTGAAAAATCACTACCCGCTGATATTCCGCACTTTTTCTTTTCATCATTTACAAAGGAAGGTGTAAATCAGTTGGTTTATGGTATTTGGAATGAGTTGGAAAAAGACCAACTGGAGATGCAAAAACAAAAAATATCAGAGTTTGACAAGAAACTTTCTGACGAAATTTAGGTTTAGTTTTGTAAAATCAGTAGAAAAAAATATATTTGCAAAAACATTAAAAACCTTAAAAAATGGCAAAAGAAAAAAACGAAATGCCTTCTGATCCCAAACTTGAAAAACTTAAGGCACTTCAACTTACACTTGATAAACTTGATAAAGATTATGGCAAAGGAACGGTTATGAAACTCGGCGACCGTGCTGTTGCTGATGTTCCCTCTATACCATCTGGTTCTATTGGCTTAGATGCAGCCATTGGAGTAGGTGGTTATCCGCGTGGTAGGGTAGTTGAAATTTTTGGACCTGAGTCGTCTGGTAAAACAACATTGGCAATACATGCTATAGCAGAGGCTCAAAAACTTGGTGGAATTGCTGCAATTATTGATGCTGAGCATGCTTTTGATCGTACTTACGCCGAAAATCTTGGAGTTGATGTTGCCTCGTTGCTCATTTCTCAACCAGATTGTGGTGAAGATGCTCTCGAAATAGCTGATAGTCTTATACGAAGTGGTGCGCTTGATATTATTGTTATTGACTCTGTTGCTGCTCTTACTCCTCGTGCCGAAATAGAAGGCGATATGGGTGATAGTAAAATGGGACTTCAAGCTCGATTGATGTCTCAAGCATTAAGAAAGCTTACTGCTAATATCAGTAAAACAAACACTTGTGTTATTTTTATTAATCAGTTGCGAGAAAAAATAGGTGTTATGTTTGGTAATCCTGAAACTACAACTGGTGGAAATGCTTTGAAATTTTATGCTTCCGTGCGTTTGGATGTAAGACGTGTAGGGCAGTTGAAAGATGGTGAAAATGTTATTGGTGGACGTACAAAAGTTAAGGTTACCAAAAACAAGGTTGCTCCTCCATTTAAAAAAGCCGAGTTTGATCTTATGTTTGGAACTGGGATTTCTAAAACAGGAGAACTTGTTGATATGGCAGTAGAAATGGATATAATTAAAAAGAGTGGATCGTGGTTTAGTTATGCTGATGCTAAGTTGGGGCAGGGACGTGATTTTGTGGTTAATCTTATGGAAGAAAAACCAGAACTTGCTGCCGAGATAGAAACAAAGGTAAGAGAAAAACTTCGTCCAACATCTTCTTCTGATGATATTTCTGTACAAGATGAAACTTTTGAGGAAAGTTAGTTATCTAATTTTTTGTTAATATTTACCCGTAACTTGGCGTGTTAGACGTTAGTTACGGGTTATTTTTTTGATATTAATTTTTTAAACTCGTTGTATGAGTTTATGTATTGACAATCGTTGTAATTTTGCGACGACAAAACCATACAGATAGCTCCTTGCGAAAAATCGTGAAGTAGTGTCCAAACATTTGGCGGTATAATGATGCCTTTGTTTGGATTATTTAAATCAATGGTGGATATGTTTTGACCATCATTGAGCGTCATTCTAAATTTTCCAAAAATTGGAATAAGTGTTTCCCAACAATTTATTATAGCGTGTCCGCCTCGCGTCTGCCATTGTGGAATGTCTTTTATCCAAAATACGCGTTTAATATCAAACGGTAATAAGTTATTTTCTATAACAGAAAGCATTCCACGTTTGTCGACATTTAATTTGATGTCTATTATTTGGGCGTTTCCTGGTAACGTGTTTTCCATTTATTATATATTTTGTTATGCAAATTTAATTTATGACGTTTTTTTACAAAAATATATTGTTGTTTTTTTATAAAAAAAATAAATTTGCATTGAAAAAAACTTACAATCAATCATGGAATTAAAAAGCAAAGTAAATACATCTGGTCGATTGATGGCCGCTGCACGTGGTCTTTGGCGTGCTAATGGAATGAAAGAAAGTAATTTTGGGAAACCTATTATAGCTATTGCTAATTCTTTTACTCAGTTTGTTCCTGGGCATGTTCATTTGGACGAATGTTCTAAAATTGTTAAGAAAACTATTGAGTCTCTTGGTTGTTTTGCTGCCGAGTTTAATACTATTGCCATCGATGATGGTATTGCCATGGGACATGATGGAATGTTATATTCGTTGCCTTCTCGTGAAATTATTGCTGATAGTGTTGAGTATATGTGTCAAGCACACAAAGCCGATGCGTTGGTTTGTATTTCCAATTGCGACAAAATAACCCCTGGCATGTTGATGGCTGCAATGCGTCTTAATATACCTACCGTTTTTGTTTCGGGAGGTCCTATGGAAGCTGGTAGATATAAGAATGGTAAGATAGACCTTATTGATGCAATGATTATGGGAGGAGATAATGGTGTTTCGGAGGAAGAGCTTTCCAAGGTAGAAAAGGTAGCTTGCCCAACGTGTGGAAGTTGTTCTGGTATGTTTACTGCCAACTCAATGAATTGTTTAACAGAGGCATTGGGATTGTCTTTACCCGGAAATGGTACTATTGTTGCTACCCATAAAAATCGCGTTAAACTTTTTGAAACAGCTGGTAAACGTATTGTAGAACTTGCAAAAAAATACTACAACGACAATGATACTTCGATGCTTCCTCTTAGCATTGCAACAAAATCAGCTTTTGTTAATTCTATGGCTCTTGATATTGCCATGGGCGGTTCTACCAATACAGTGCTTCACCTTTTGGCTGTTGCGCGAGAGGCAGGTGTTGACTTTAAGATGAAAGACATCGACGAGTTGTCGCGTCGTGTACCATGTATTTGCAAAGTTGCGCCAAATACGCACGATTATCATATCGAAGAAGTTAACCGTGCTGGTGGTGTTCTTAATATAATGGGAGAACTTGCAAAAGCAGGTCTTTTGGATTTGGAATGTAAACGTGTTGATGGGCTTACCTTGGGCGAAGCTGTTGAAAAATATTCTATTCTTCAGAATCCTTTGCCACAAGAAGTTGAAGATATTTACACCTCAGCTGCCAGTGGTAAAATTGGACTTTTGCAAGTAGGATGTCAGGATAGTCGTTGGGAAACCCTCGACACCGACCGTGAAAATGGATGCATACGCGATATAAATCATGCTTATACTAAAGATGGTGGTATTGCTGTTCTCTTTGGTAACATTGCAAAGGATGGTTGTGTGGTAAAAACTGCAGGTGTTAGCGAAAAGATTTTTAAATTTTCTGGAACTGCTAAGGTTTACGATTCACAGGAACAAGCTGTTAGTGCCATTCTTGGAGATAAGGTTAAAGCTGGGGATGTTGTGGTTATAAAATACGAAGGTCCAAAAGGTGGACCCGGTATGCAAGAAATGCTTTATCCAACTTCTTACTTAAAATCTAAACATCTCGGTGAGAAGTGTGCTTTAATTACAGATGGAAGATTTTCGGGAGGAACGTCAGGTCTTTCGGTTGGTCATGTAAGTCCAGAGGCAGCATCGCATGGTGAGTTTGCTCTTATTGAAGACGGCGATATCATTGAATTTGATATTATAAATCGTAGTGTCAATCTTAAGATTTCTGATGAAGAACTTGAAAATCGGCGTAAAAAAATGGATGCAAACCCTGAAGGTTATAAACCAAATCGTAATCGCAAAGTTTCGCGAGCTCTTCAACTTTATGCTGCACACGCATCGAGTGCAGATAAGGGTGCCGTAAGAGATTTGTAGTGTCTTGTTTAATGCATATTTTTATACAAATTGAGAAAAGAGGATGTAGTTTATACTTCCTCTTTTTTTATATAGATTTTGTTTATTTGTTAAAAATATAATTGAACTTGTGATGTTAAAAATATAATTGATAGTAAACCCATTTACTCAATTTTTTTTATATTTGCACTGCAATATTTAGTTTATGGAAACACAGAAGATTAATTTCGATAGTTACGATAAAAATATAATAATAAAAGGTGCGCGGCTTCATAATCTTAAAAATATTTCGTTAGCAATCCCACGCAACAAGTTTATAGTTATAACTGGATTATCAGGCTCTGGTAAATCAACACTTGCCTTCGACACTTTATACGCAGAAGGTCAACGACGTTATGTAGAAAGTCTTTCGGCTTATGCTCGACAATTTCTTGGTAGAATATCCAAGCCCGAAGTGGATTTTATCAAAGGTATTCCTCCTGCCATAGCCATAGAGCAAAAGGTTATAAACCGTAACTCAAGAAGTACTGTTGGCACATCTACTGAAATTTACGACTATCTAAAACTTCTTTATGCTCGCATTGGAAAAACAATTTCGCCAATAAGCGGCAATGAAGTAAAACGCCATAGTATAGACGATGTTGTTGACAGAATAAATTCTTTTGAAGAAGGAACAAAAGTTGTTTTACTTGCTCCAATAATACCACCAGAAAAACGTACTATACAAGAACATCTCGAAGTATTAAATGGTCAAGGTATTTCGAGACTATGGCAAGATACGCCCGAAGGTAACGGAGAAATTATTCAAATATCGGATATATTGGGAAATATAGTTGACATAAATAGTCTTAAAAATCCTATGTTACTTATCGACCGTTTTAAATCGTCAAAAAGAGCTGATGCTATGTCACGTATGGGCGATAGTATTCAAACAGCATTTTACGAAGGTAATGGCGACTGCACTCTTATTATTTACGACAAAGAAAATATTCTTAAAGAAAACTTCTGCATACGTTTTGAAGCTGATGGAATTGTTTTTGAAGAACCATCTCCTTATATGTTTACTTTCAACAACCCAGTGGGTGCTTGTCCAAAATGTGGTGGAATTGGAAAAGTAATTGGTATTGATGAAGATTTGGTTATACCTAACAAAACACTTTCGGTTTACGAAAACGCTGTAAAATGTTGGAATGGAGAAAAAATGCAACTTTGGAAAAATGAGTTTTGTACAAAGGCTGGTAAATATAACTTCCCTATTCACCAACCTTACAATAAACTTACCCAAGAACAAAAAGACTTGCTTTGGCGTGGCAATGGTGTATTGCATGGCATAGACGATTTTTTTAAATTTGTGGAAAGTGAAAGTTACAAAATTCAATATAGAGTAATGTTGGCTCGTTATCGTGGACAAACAAATTGTCCAGAATGTAGAGGTTCACGACTAAAAAAAGAAGCTCAATATGTTAAAGTGGCAGGCAAAAACATTTCTCAACTAACATCTTTACCAATAAATCAATTACTCGATTTTTTCAAAAAAATTGAACTTAACGAAACCGAAAAAAAAATCTCTCAACGTATTTTGCCCGAAATTGTTTCAAGACTCGAATTTCTTTGCGATGTTGGTCTGCCTTACCTAACTTTAAACCGACTATCTTCAACGCTTTCTGGTGGAGAAAGTCAACGCATTAATTTGGCAACTTCGCTTGGTTCAAGTTTAACTGGTTCGCTTTACATTCTTGATGAACCAAGCATTGGACTTCATCCCCGCGATGCAATGCGACTTATAAAAGTTCTAAAACGACTACGAGATCTTGGTAACACGGTTGTTGTGGTGGAACATGATGAAGAAATAATCAGAGCTGCCGACCAAATAATTGATATTGGACCATACGCTGGAATTTTTGGAGGTGAACTTATGTTTCAAGGTACACCAAATCAACTCGAAAATGCTATAAATTCGTTAACAGCAGATTATATTACTGGTAGAAAAAACATTTCTATACCAACACGACGAAAAATATCGAAATCAAATGGTTTTATAATTATAAAAGGTGCACGATACAACAACCTCAAAAATATAACTGTTGAAATTCCACTTCATGCGCTTACTGTGGTTACTGGCGTTAGTGGTAGTGGTAAATCATCGTTGATAAAAGGTATATTATACCCTGCATTAGCACAGCGCATTAACGATATTGGAGAAAAACCAGGAGAGTTTGATGGATTAGAAGGAGATTTATCTATTTTGGATAATGTGGAAATTATCGACCAAAATCCGATTGGAAAATCTACACGTTCAAATCCTGCTACATATATAAAGGTGTATGACGAAATACGTAAACTTTTTGCAGAACAACAATTAGCCAAACAATATGGATATGGAGCGGGACATTTTTCTTTTAATACCGAAGGAGGACGCTGTGAAGAATGTCTTGGAGAAGGCGTTATAAAAGTAGAAATGCAGTTTATGGCCGATGTTTATCTCGTATGCGAAAGTTGTGGTGGTAAAAGGTTTAAAGACGAAACTCTCGAAGTAAAATACCGAGGGAAAAATATCTATGATATTTTAGAAATGTCGGTTGACGAGGCACTTGAATTTTTTAGTGAGGATTTATCAAATTCAATTACCCAAAAAATATCCGAAAAAATATCTGTACTATCGCAAGTAGGATTAGGATACGTAAAACTCGGACAAAGTAGTGGAACTCTTTCTGGCGGCGAAAATCAAAGAATAAAACTTGCATCATTTCTACTTGGCGAACGTGTTGGTAAACATACGCTTTTTATTTTTGACGAACCAACCACCGGGTTACATTTTCATGATATAAAAAAACTACTTGCTGCTATCAACGCACTTATTGATCGTGGCAATTCGGCTGTTGTAATAGAACACGACCCAGATGTAATAAAATCGGCCGATTGGATTATTGATGTTGGACCAGAGGGAGGACAAGATGGTGGAAATATTGTTTTTAGCGGAACACCAGAGCAACTTATTGAATGCAAAAACTCTTACACAGGTAAATTTTTGAAAAGAAAAATAAAATAAATAATTTGTAATTTTTCTAAAATGCAAATATTACAACAAAAAATAATAAAAATATTTTTTTTAAAAGAAAAAGCTACATAAATTTGCAATGCAAAAACCAAAAGGCATGGTCGGTTTTAAGCCGACATTGAATATTGTTTGTTATGTGTTTGGATTTTTGAATTATATTTTGTGGTTTACTAAGCAAGGGACGGGTAACCGTCCCTTCGTTTTTTTTATAATCTTGATAAAGGATAAACCTACTTATTTACTTTTTATTTGGAAAAAATCAATTTTATTTAGATTTAGTTATACATATACTTAAATAAAATTTTTAATATGTTTGTTATTTTTTTTATAAAGTTTTGTATAATATAAATTTTGTGTTTATTTTTGACATTGATAATTAACAAAAGAAGTTAGGCTGTGTCTTTCAACGGTCAAATAATTTTGAAAAATTGTGTTATGACCAAAAACGACGATTTTTTTTTGGAACGATTGGGGATGTCTAAATTTTTTTCCGATGGTGAACTCATCGGAATCTTTGAACAAACGGTAGCTTTAACAGCACGAATTTCAAAGGTATCAGCAGGATGCTCCGCAGTAAAAGATTTTCAAAAAGCCGTAGCAGCTCTACGACAAGCAGAAAACTCGGTTGTTGATGCACAGAATCATACAACAATGGCCGAAGTAATGTTTTGTTTTCAATCGTTGAAACGTTATTTGGATGCAATGACCACCGACCCTGACGAATCATTGGCTTTAATGGCTCAAAAATATTATGTTGTTTTTGAAAATATAGGTGGAATAACTGACAAACAATACGAAAAAAAAATACAGGCTATAGAACACCTTATAAATATATTTTCATCTGCTGATGATAAAGAATTTTTGGCTCTTGGTCTAAATTCAAGGTTTTCTCGTTTGATAAAAACCTATAAAAAACTCGAAACCAATCAAAATCAACCTCAAACAATCGACAATTCTGCAATTATCAACACTTTACGAGAAAATGCTATTATAACATTTAATCGACTTGTAAACCACGTAGAACAGATGACTCGCATTGAAGGCGATGAATTTTATGGCAAAGATTTTATATCATCTTTTAAATCATTTCTACAAATAAAAAAAGATATTGAAAACCAGCGTCGTAGAGTTGGCAATAAAAAAACTATAACAGTGATAAAACCCAAAGACGAATATGATGTAGAGTTTGAAATTGAAACAAATGTCGGTGATTAAAACTCTCATTTTTGGTAAATAGTTGAGTAATATTTGACGCTTAATTTGGTTAGTATATTTTTTTAACATTATCGAAATATTTGATTTTTTCTAAAAAATATATTATTTTATTATTTCTAATTAGTTTTTTAAGCATTAAAATTTATTTTTTTATAGTTTATTAAATAACCGTTAAAATTTTAAGGTACATAGCCAGTAAAATAATAGTTAATTACCTGATTTGTAGTGTTTTAAGATTTTAACTTTTTTTAATATAACATTTTTATAGTGTATTTTAGAATTTTTACTTCGTGCCAAACTTTTGTTGTGTATTGTAAATCAATGTTTTAAATTTATTATTTCGACCTAAGTTAATTATGTATTACACAAAAAAAACGTATTCACATTAAAAAAGCCTTACTTTGCAGCGGAAACGATAACAAGATAGAAAATGAAAAAAATAACAGTTTTTATTATATCATTGTTGTTGGCAGGTGCACCGCAAAGTGCGTTAATGTCAAAACGGAGCGAAATAGAAACCGGAAATTTCAATCTTAACCACGCCCTTGAATGTAGTTGGAACAACAATTACGAATCGGTTATTAAATTTATCAAAAACCATGAAGGTTTCAATAAAGGACAAATTTATCTATGTCCAGCAGGTTCAAAAACCATTGGTTACGGTCATATAATCCGCGAAGGCGAAATATTTCCAGAATCGGGAATATCAAAAAAAACAGCAGATAGTCTATTACGTGCTGATTTCGCTAAAGCTGTAAAACTTGCTGGCTATCACACTAATTTGCGTGGCAGCCGAAAACTTGCAGTTGCACATTTTATTTATAGCAAAGGACCCGGTGCTTTTTGTCGTAGTCGTCTTAAAAAAGCAATAGAAAACGACACCGATGTTGACAAAGAATTTGCAAAATGGTGCTATTATACCAATTCTAAAACTGGAAAGAAAACCTTTAGTAAGGTGGCTAAAAACATTACTGATTGGGAATCAAGAATGTACCATAAAGATGATATAATTTATGCCTACGCTAAAACTTGCAAAAAAACAAACTAAAAAATTCAAAGCCGCAGGGAATTTGTTGTAATCCCAGCGGCAAAAAATTAATCCTTTTGTATTTTTTCTATTACAAACCCCTTTGTCTTTATTGTTTTTATATCTCCGTTACTCTCTGAGTAGAAGAATAACCCTTCTGTATTAGGCAAAGAGTCAATTAGTTTAAAACCATTTTCAACCCCCAAAACCATAGCAACTGTAGCAAGACCATCTGCACGCATTGCATTAGATGCAATAATTGCTACACTCAAAACGCTATCTTGTGTAGGATAGCCAGTTACGGGGTTAAGTTCATGGCTATAACGTCGTCCATCCTCTGTATAAAAAAAGTTTCTATAATTTCCTGATGTACACAACGACATGCCATCACTTAAATCAGAAACGCCCCATATAACACGATCTATTTCGCTACTTCCATCTACTGGCGCATCAATACCAACTCGCCATGGAGTACCATTAGAATTGACACCAAAAGCGCGAGTTTCGCCACCTACTTCAACAAGAAAATCACTATATCCTTGTTCTAAAAACCATTGGCAAATTAAATCAACGCTATAACCTTGTGCGTTTGCATTAAAAATAAGCGTAGTACGTGGGTCTGATTTTACAATTTTACCATCTATAATTTTCACTTTATCTAATCCCGTAAACAACAATATGCTATCAATTGTCTGTGGAGATGGCTTTTGAAGTTGAGTGTCATGACCAAACCCCCATGCCTTAACAAGCGGACGTACGGTAGGGTCGAACATTTTACCACTCATATCGTAAAGTGCTTTTGATTCGTTAAAAATGTCTATAAAGAAACTATCAACCTTTACATCTTCATTGTTGTTTATTTTTGTTAATTGGGATTGTTTATTATAGGCCGACATCGAAAAATCAAAAACTTTAAGAATAGAATCTATCTGATTTGTAAGATTTTCTCCGTCTTTACTTTGGTAGGTTATATGCCAAGTTGTGCCTTGTGCAAAACCATAAATTTTAACGTATTCTGAGATGTTTTTTTTACTACTGTTGCATGATGCAAAAAATACTAAAATAATAATAATTCTAAAAAAATTCAAACCCTTCATTTTCATTGTTTTCATTTATAATTTGGCTATTTTCCATTATATTTTGTAGCGATTCCATATCTTGTTTGGATATTATTTTTTCTGGTATAATAACATATACAAATTCACCATTATCACGATTAACCACACCCTTTATATAAGGTGCAGCGGAAGCTGTGTTTTGAAGATTATCAATAGTTTTTATGTCGTTTTTTGTAAATTCTTCTACATTAATAACTTTGTCCACCAACAAACAAAAACGTTTTTGCCCCGCTTGTGTTTCTATATCAAAAACAACTGCATATTTATTTGGATTTTTTTGAGCATTTAAATCAACAATGCTTAGTCTTTTTCTCATATTAATAACAGGCAATACTTCATTTCTAAAATTCATAATGCCTTCAACGTATTCAGGTGTACCCGGCAAGGGCGATATGTCATCTGCCACAACAACCTCAAGCACATAGATTACACAAACAGCATAATGCCTGCCGCCAACCATAAACGACATATACGAGTCTTTAACTTGTTGCGATAAATTCATCTCTATGATTTTAGGAAAAGAATCTGAATATAATTAACAAAAAAAAGGAGCAAGCTACTTAAGACGCGCCGCTACAACCGCTTACCCTTGCTGACTTCCGCCCCTGGGGGATTTGCAGGAGCTGGCCGTATAAGACTTACTCCGATGCAAAGGTAGAAAACATTTTATTAACTCCAAATTTTTGGGGAATTTTTTATAAAAATATTTTCTGCCTTTTACTCTACTCTTTATTTATATTTAATTTAATTGTCAGAATTATAATTATTTACAAAGTAATAAAAATTACTATTAGATTTTTAGTGTTTTTAGCACGGACGCGTTAATTATCAACGTGCCGTGCTTTCAACACTTGTATAATTTTGTATTAACAAGAATAAAAATCAAATCTGCCATCATTCTCAAATCTTAAATTTATTACATATCTTAATTACGCAGAGTGTTTTTATCTTATTAAAAACATGCAAATATAATATATATTTTTAATTATTCTACAAATTTAGTGTTAATTTATGTTAAAATAAAATATTATATTTTATTTTAACATTTATATCATTTTATAACAATAAGAAATCTTTCTGGAAATATTATAATTTCTTAGTTAAAATATTAATACTTTGCCTGAAAATTTTGTTTGCTTAGAAGATATTGCTGAGATAATTTGCTACAGAATTTTGCAAAAAAAATGGACAGACTCAATTGATCCATCCATTTTTTTTGAAAATTAAAAGGTAAGAATAGAAAATATTACAAAAAACAATTTTGAGGCATTTGTGGTAACAATCCTGCATCAAATGCTTTTTTGAAAAAATATTCTATTGCGTTACAACCTTTTTTGCCAAGGTGATGAGTGTAGTTGTTTACATAAAGAGCAATGTGGTTTAGCATAACCTGTTCTTCCATTTCTTGTGCGTATGTGCGTATGTATGGCATTGCTTGTGCGGTGTTGTTTTGTGCAAATTCTATACTTTGCATTATAAGATTGTCAACTTGTTTTATAATATCTTTTGACAAACTTCTCTTTGCTACTATAAATCCAAGTGGAATTGGCATTTGGGTTTTCTGTTCCCAAAGTTCACCAAAATCAACAATTTTTTTTAATCCACGGCTTTGATATGTAAAACGTCCCTCGTGGATAAGTAAACCACAATCATATTTTTCTGAAATTATGTTAGGTTCTATTTCAGAAAAAAGCATTGTTTTTTTGTTTTTTGCATTAGGAAAAAAAATAGAAAGTAACAGATTTGCGGTGGTGTTTACACCGGGTATAAGTATTGTTTTTAATGGTAAATTCTCCAATGCAAATTGTTGTTTTGCCACAAGTATTGGTCCGTTAGCGTGTCCAAGTGCTGCACCAGAGTTTAGTATTACATAATCTTTCCACAATCCAGCAGCGTATGCGTTTGCGCTTATTTTTGTTATGTCGGGTGCATCTGCAGTTAATGCGTTGTTGTTAAGAACATCTATATCAGACATAGAAATATCAAAGTCAAGACCATTGAGGTTGATTTTTTTTTCTGCAATTGCCTCAAAAATGTATGTATCGTTTGGGCATGTGGAGTATGCAAGTGATAGTTTCATCTTAATTTTTTATTGCAAAATTAGACATTATTTTATAGTTGGCAAATTGAAAAAAAATTGCATATTTTTCAATTATTGGGAACAATAATTAAAAAAAACAAAAATTAGAAAGATTATTTTCTTAGATTGTTGTTGTAAATAAAAAAAAGATATACTTTTAAAGCCAAAACATTTTTTAGTATTTTCTTGAAAAGTCAAACAAAATGAACTTAAAAAAATTAAAAGAAATACGTAATAAATCGCTATTGGTAAATATATTGGGCGAGGTATTGCCACTTACGCTTATGTTGCTTGGGTCAACTTGTATTTTTTTATATGCTTTGATTTCACGTAATAATCAAAAACTTGTTATTGATACATCAGAAGAAATTGTAAAAGCATATTCGGGATACGTTGGAGAAAAAATCTTTGGAATAGTATCTATGTTACAAAGTGTGGCTGGTAGCCCATCAATACAACTTATGTCAAGAAAAGAACGTATATTGGAACTTAAAAAAGTTACATCAAGAAACATACATCTAAAAAATGCTCGCATTGTTTATCCTGACAGAGAGATATACGACTCTGAAATAGACAGTGTTCTAAGTCTAAGCCCAAATTCAAAAATTTGTCACGAAGTACTTTATGAAAACTATCCATATCATATTTCTGAACCTATAATAGACTCTATAACCAAAACTATGAAGTTATTTGTTTCTGTACCAATGAGAGGGAAAGGAGGCAAGGTTTTGGGTGCTATGAGTGTTGCCCTTAACATTGAAAAAATAAGGGATATTATAGGAGGAATATCTATCAACGGTCTTGGCAATGGATTTTCTGTAAGACGAAAGGATGCACTTATTTTAACCAATGTTGATTTTGAAGATTATGTGCTTAGAGCTCGTTTTACAGACGATTCCATAAGTTATAAAGGACTTAAAGCAATTGGAGAAGATATTATTTCGGGAAAAGAAAACGGAAATGGCTTTATCATTGACCCCGAAGGTAACGAACATCTTGTGGTATGGCATCATATACCTCATACAGATTGGTGTTTAGGCACAACGTTAGCCGTAAACCAACTTATGGCTACGCAGCATTTTATTAGAACATTATTTGTCATTTTTGTACCACTTTGTATTATAATTTTTGTATTACATCTTATGTGGAAACTAAAAAAACATGTCATAAAACCACTTGCCGAACTTGTAGCGGTTGAAGAGGATTTTTCAGAAGGTCGACTTTATGCATCACTAAAAATACAAACCAATCGGCAGGACGAAGTTGGAACACTTTTTAAAGCAATACGTACAATGGCAGGGAAAATAGGTGTTATAACCAAAAGTATAAGTAACGAAGCCGAAAATATAGTTACCAACGGAAACGACCTCAACATAAGTTCGGAACAAATATCAAGAGGAGCAAACGACCAAGCAGCTACTATAGAACAAATTTCTTCAACAATAGAACAGATGGCGTCATCAATAAGTCAAAATGCCGAAAACGCCAATAATGCAAAAATACGTAGCGAACAAGTGGCAAAAGATATAAAAGCTGTAGCCGATGCAAGTATCAAAACCTTACAAAGTACACGAACAATTACAGAAAAAATAAAAGTTATAAACGAAATAGCCTCACGTACTGATCTACTCGCCATCAATGCAGCAGTAGAAGCTGCACGGGCGGGCGAAAACGGCAAGGGTTTTGCTGTTGTAGCTTCAGAAATACGAAAACTTGCCGAAAAAAGCCGTGCCGCTTCAGAAGAAATTGACATTGCAAGTAGCGAAAACATTAAAATTAGTGAGCGTTCGGCAAATATGATAGAACAGATTACACCAAGAATAAAAGAAAACTCCATTATGGTGGCAGATATTGCTTTTGCATGCGAAGAACAACGAAATGGAGCAGAGCAAATTAGCAATTCTGTACAACAATTGGCACAAATTTCTCAAGAAAATAGTGAGCAAGCTGATGAACTTGCCTTAAGAGCAGAAAGATTTTCTCAATATGCAGAACATTTGCAACGCAATATAAAATACTTTAAGACCGAAGATGATTCTAAGCATAAACAAGAGGAGATTGCACGCCAAATAGAGATGCATGTCGCTGAAATTGAAAAACTTAACGGCATGTTGGCAAAAAATGATACAAAATAAAAATGGCAAAAAAAAATAAAACAACAAAAATAACAACAATTTGGAGCAAATATTTTAGAATAATTGTTCCAGCAGTATTGTTGCTTATCGGAACAATGGATGTTATTATTTACCGTCTGGTATTAAAAAACTCTCGCGATGGTATTTATAGCATGGCTATACAAACTGTTGAAATTCAGGCAAGCAATCTTGATAATAGACTCAGTATTTATGTGCATGGATTACAGTGGCTTGGTCGTAGTGTTGTGCGTGCAAATATGGACATATCAACGGCCATGAAGGTTTGCAAAGACTACGTAAACGAACATCCCGATGACTATTCGTTTATTAGGTTTACCTTTGCAGATGGCAAATCATACAATACTTTAATAGGAAAAGACACTACCGATGTAACAAAAGAAAAATTTTTTATTGACATTATGCAAAGGGGTAAAAAAATATCCCTAACAGAACCACATCAATCTCCATTATTACCTCAAGGATTGTATTTCACTGTTGCAGAACCTATTGTTGGAAAAAATGGCAATGTAGAAGCTATCTTGTCAGCCACATTTCCAACCGAGAAAATCAACAATTTTGTAATCAACACAAAAATCAACGGCATTGGTTATGGTACATTAGTAAACGAAAAAATGACCATTCTATCATACCACCGCGCAGATAGAGTAATGACGTTCAATTTTTTTGAATCCGCTAAGATAGGCTATATAGGGCTTGATAAATTTGCAGAAAGAGTATCAAAAAATCCACACGGTAGTGGAATTGGCAGTTGTATAGACCCTAATAATATTGATATGGTTATTTTCTATTGCTTTTTGCCAAACTACGAATGGGGGCTTGGGGTATTAACTCCAAAAAAAGACCTTTTCAAAGTAAAAAAAATAGTGTGGGTTCTTATTTTTACAGGTTTGCTAACCATTTTAATAATTTTCTTATTAATTAGAGCTGTAACATCTCGAATAATACTTACTCCGTTAAAATCGCTTAATGCTTTTTCTACCGATTTTTCAGAAGGTAAACTCTATACTCGTGAAACCGAAAATGTTACATCTCACGATGAAATGGGAATACTCAACAACAATATAAAGGTTATGCAAAAGCATGTATCGGCCGCTGTACAATCAATACGCGATAGCAGTGATGAAATAAGTCAAACAAGTTCTTTTTTACGCGATTGTGTAGAAAATATTTCATCAGGAGCAAGAACACAAGCCGCTACAGTAGAAGAAATTTCGGCTGCATTGGAGCAAATGACCACCTCCATTGAGCAAAACACAAGCAATGCTACGCAAACTAAGAATAATTCAGGAAACATATCAACGGATATACTCACAGTAGCCAAATCGTCGGCAAGCACATTGGCTGCTTTGCAAAATGTTATTTCAAAGATAGAAGTAATTAACGAAATAACTTCACGCACCGACCTTCTCGCCATTAATGCAGCAGTAGAAGCTGCTCGCGCAGGCGAAAATGGTAAAGGTTTTGCCGTAGTGGCTTCCGAAATTAGAAAGTTGGCAGAGCATTGTCAAAAAGCATCAACGCAAATTAACGAATGGAGTGCAAAAAGCCTTCAGATAACAGAACGGTCTGCCGAACTTATTGACAAAATAACTCCAAAAATTCGTAATAATGCTCAAATGGTGTCAGACATTGCTAACGCTTGTACAGAACAACTCAACGGCATTGCGAGCATAAATCGTTCAATACAACAACTTGTGGGCATAACACAATCGAACGCTGAGTCAGCTGATAATATGGCAATTTATACTATTAATCTTGTACACATGTTGGAAACTCTAAACGAATCTATTGAGTTTTTTAAACTTTCGCCAAAAGAATCGGACGTATCGCGCAAAGAAATTGTTGAGCAAATAGAAAGTCATACGAAGGAAATAATTAAACTAAAAAATCTTTTGTTTTCTGACGGAAAAGTACCTCCTTCACCAGTAACTACTATTAAAGAAAACGCTGAGGTAATCGACGAGATATCCTCTCATACCTCAAAGTTAAAAGAAGTTGGTGGTTTAAAAAATGGACATAAACAAGGAGTTAATATAAAACTTGACGGTGGCGATGACCATCACAACTCGTTGGATAACAATTACGAACATTTTTAAATAAAAATATTAAACAAAAGCAAAAAATACATAGCATAACGCAAAATAAAATAATAAAAACATCGTTTAAGAAATAGGAGATTGTTTTTTAGAAAAAATTAGCGATGGATGCTTATAAAATATTGTTGCTTGCCATGATGCTCAACGTATCATTGATATGCAACGCACAAAATAGGGGGATTGGAGCAACTAACTATCGAGTTGAAAAATGTACAATTGGGCAGCAAGCACCAGAGGTTTATGCCACCAACGAAGATGATATTGAGTTTACTCTAAGTTCGTTGCAAGGTAAGATGGTACTTGTACAATTTTGGACTTCGGAATGTAGACCATGCCAAGCAGATAACCAAATACTCTCAAAAATATACGACAACTATAAAGACAAAAACTATATTTATGGGGTTGGATTTGAAATTTATAGCATTTCGCTTGACTTAGACAGCAAAAAGTGGCGCGATGCTATCATAAATCAAAAAATATCAAGTTGGATACACGTATGCGAACATACGGGAGTAAATAGTGCAGCAGCAAAAAAATTTAACGTCAGTGCAATACCTGCCAATTTTTTAATTGACGGACACGGAAAAATAATTGCCAAAGCATTTAGAGCATCAGAATTGCCTGATATGCTTACAAATTACTTGGAATAAAAATATTGCGTAACAAAAATGAAACTCGAAGAAATAATTTCGGAATTAGAGAGAGTATTTCCGTTATCATTGCAAGAATCTTACGACAACGCTGGTATGCAGGTGTTTGGCGGCGATAAAAACATAAAAGCAGCACTTGTAACCCTTGATGTAACAGAAGATGTTGTAAATGAGGCTATTGAAAAAAAATGCAATCTCATTATATCGCATCATCCACTAATTTTTGGCAATGGTTTAAAAAAAATAACTGGAAAAAATGCGGTGGAACGCATAGTTATGCAATGTATAAAAAACTCTATATCAGTATATTCCGCCCATACCAACTGCGACAACTCACCATTGGGTACAAGCCTAATGATGTGTCAAAAGCTTGGTATAAAAAATTATAAAGTGTTACAACCTGCCGAAAACCGTTTATACAAAATTGCAGTTTATGTACCCCAAGCACATGCCGACAATGTACGACAAGTAATTTTTTTAGCAGGAGGCGGACATATTGGCAATTACAGCAATAGCAGTTTCAATATTAATGGCAAAGGTAGTTTCAATCCACAAGAAGGTGCAAAACCATTCGTTGGCACAATAGGGAAACTACATTTTGAAGACGAAATAAAAATAGAAACAATATGTGAATCAAACCAAATAGGTCAAATAATAAAAGCAATAGTTTCGTCGCATCCATACGAAGAACCCGCTATTGATATTGTAAAACTCGAAAACCCTGACAATTATAACGGAAGCGGTGCAATAGGTTGGCTTGATAAACCAGAAAACACAATAGATTTCTTAAAAAAAGTTAAAAAAGTATTCAATTGTGGTTGCATTAAACACACCAAAATATTAAAACCAGAGGTTAAAACAATTGCACTTTGTAGCGGAAGTGGTAGTTTCCTTGTAAACAAAGCTGTTAATAAAGGCGCGGATGTTTTTATTTCTGGCGATTTTACTTACCATAAATATTTTGATGCCGACAGCAAAATAACAATTGTTGATATAGGGCATTATGAAAGCGAAATTGGAATAAAACAAATTTTTTGTGATATACTTACAAAAAAATTTTGTAATTTTGAAGTCCGAATTTCGGAACAAAATACGAATCCAATAAATTATTTATAAAAAAATATGACAGCAGTAAAAACCAAAAAAGCGGTTGAAACCGTAGAAGTATCGGTGGAAGAAAGGCTAACAGCACTATATTCTTTGCAAACCATCGACTCCAAAACCGATGAAATACGTCGGTTGAGGGGGGAGTTACCTCTTGAAGTTCAAGACCTTGAAGACGAACTCGTGGGATTGGAAACCAGAATATCAAATATAAAGGCTGAAACAGAAAAACTGCAACAAGAAATTGCAAAAAAGAAAAACGACATTATTAATGCTAAGGAACTTATAAAAAAATATGAGTCTCAGCAAAATAAAGTGCGCAACAATCGCGAATACGACTCGATAGCAAAAGAAATAGAGTTTCAAAATCTTGACATTAATCTATCAGAAAAGAAAATACGCGAATACGAAGCGCAATATGCTGCAAAAAAAACTATAATGGAAGAATCGCAAAGTCGTCATGACGATCGTTCCAAAGACCTTGAACGTAGCAAGTCGGAACTCGATTCTATTATAGCCGATACAAAAAAAGACGAGGAAGCACTTGATGCAAGACGCGAAAAACTTGAAGAAAAAATTGAACCAAGATTGTTAACTGCTTACAAACGCATACGTGGCGGTGCAAAAAATGGATTGGCAGTTGTTCCTGTTAAACGTGATGCTTGCGGTGGTTGCTACAATAAGATTCCGCCTCAAAGACAATTGGATGTTGCTTCGAGAAAAAAAATCATCGTTTGTGAATATTGTGGTAGAATTCTTATTGACGACGAACTCGCAAACCAAATTGAAGAATCGATTAACGCTTAAAATAAAAAATAGTGGAATTGTAAATGCGTTCCACTATTTTTGTAAACAAAAATTATCTATTGAAATAAATAATGATTGACGATATTGTTTTTAGCAACAATGATTTTGACGATGATTTTGAAGTAGGCGAATTAAAAAACTTCGATATTTCGCAGATAGATTGTCAACCAAATAGTCAAATTAATGATAGAGAAAATCTCTCTGATATTTTTTGGGACACACAGGATGATTTAAAATCCTTGTTGCCTATTTTTGAAAACCTATTGAATGTTTAACAAACACTATTTAACTATGAAAAACAAACTTTTTAACCTATTGGTGGCTACAATGCTTGTATTGTTTGCCACAACAATCAATTCATGTACTGATGATGCTGCCGAAGCAAACGTAAACCTCTCAGAATTAGAAGGTAAATGGGCATGGAGAACCGATGATGGCGATTGTAGCTCAGCTTTTGATGTTACAATAACGCAAACACAAACAGGAAAAAAAATCAAGATTTCAAACTTTCACAACAGCAATATTGATGTTGATGTTATAGTTTCGGGGTCAACACTTTCTTTTTCTGGTATATACGGAAACTTCGATATAAAAGAGGGATTAGGCTCAATTACTAACAACAATTCTACCATTAGTATTGATTATCAGATAGCAGTGGTAGGAGATAGCGACTATGACTATATTAAGGCTACTCTACAAATTGGTGGCATTAATGCAAAATAAATTAGCATAAATAGTTAAAACAAAAATCCGCAATGGTAAAGCATTTGCGGATTTTTTTTATAAAAAAATGAAGACATCGCTGGTTTTTCCCATTGCATATACCGTTACGGTATTATTTGTCTATGTATTAGAAAATGTTTTTAATTTCGATTTTGCGCCTTGCGGAATATTCCCACGGCGGATATTTGGATTACCAGGTATATTGTTTTCTCCTTTTATACATGGAGATATTAATCATTTGCTCTCTAATATTTCTGCATTACCAGTGTTAATGTGGTTACTTACGGTGCTTTACAAACGAAATTATATAATAATTTTTTCTGCATTATATTTTCTAACAGGTTTTTCGGTTTGGCTTTTTGGACGAGAAAGTTTTCATATTGGCGCAAGCGGAATAATTTACGCATTAGCATCATTTATATTTTTTGGTGGGATAGTATCTCATAAAAATGGAGCGGCAGCAATTTCTCTGTTGGTAGTGCTACTTTATGGTAGCATGGTGTGGGGCGTATTGCCTACCGATGGCCATATATCGTGGGAATCTCACTTGTTTGGTGGTGTGTCAGGATTTGTTTGTGCTTTTATTTTTGCAAAAGATAAACCCAAAAAACTTAAAAAAGATGGTGATTTTGATTATCAATCACCTGGTTTTGAACATTTTTCGCTAACAGACAACCGTTACAAAATCAACATTAATTATTCTAAAAAAAACGAGACCATATAAAATATAGTCTCGTCTTATATTTAAATCAACGAAATATTAGTTGTTTTCTGGTCTAAGTTTTCTAACTTGAGCACCAGTTTGCCACATTTCGCTTTCGCGCATTGCTTTAAGTTCATTTTCAAGACCTTGACGATAATCTGGTTTAGAGTTAGCATCAATAGAAATTTGAGCTTCGTTGCCAGTTTTAACCGAATAGTAAAGCCATTCCATCACAGGTTTAACTGCATCGTGGAATCTTGGAGCCCAATCCAATGCTCCGCGTTGAGCTGTTGTTGAGCAGTTAGCGTACATCCAATCCATACCGTTTTCACCAAACAATGGACCAAGGCTTTGGGTAAGTTCTTCAACCGTTTCGTTGAAAGCTTCTGAAGGAGAGTGTCCGTTTTCACGCAAAACTTCGTATTGTGCCAACAACAAACCTTGTATTGCACCCATAAGCGAACCACGTTCGCCAGTGAGGTCTGAATAAACTTCTTTTTTGAATGTAGTTTCAAATAGATAACCAGCACCAATTCCAACGCCAAGAGCTATTGTACGTTCCAATGCTTTGCCTGTTGCATCTTGGAACACTGCGTAAGAGCAGTTGATACCTCTGCCTTGTACAAAAAGACGACGCAATGATGTTCCTGAACCTTTTGGTGCTACCAATACAACGTCAACGTCTTCTGGAGGAACTATGTTTGTGCGTTCTTTGTAAGTTACTGCAAATCCGTGCGAGAAATAAAGGGTTTTGCCTTTTGTGAGGTGTTTCTTTATTGTAGGCCATACTTCAATCTGAGCAGCATCAGACAAAAGCACTTCGATTACTGTGGCTTTTTCGCAAGCTTCTTCAATTGAAAAAAGAGTTTTGCCAGGTACCCAGCCGTCTGCAACAGCTTTATCGTAGGTTTTACCAGGACGTTGTCCAACAATTACGTTAAAACCATTGTCGCGGAGATTCATCGACTGTCCAGGACCTTGTATGCCGTAGCCAAGAACTGCGATAACGTCGTTTTTCAAAACTTCTTTTGCTTTTTCCAGAGGAAATTCTTCGCGGGTAACAACGTTTTCAGTTACTCCGCCAAAATTGATTTTTGCCATTTTTTATATGTTTTTGTAAAAAAGTTTTCTTATTTTATCAATGCCCAAAAGTAGTAATTAAAAAATTAATTACCAAAAATGTTTAAATTAAATATTGAAACAAGTCTGACCTATCGTTAAGATATTGGTATGTTAGTCCTTTGCGATCCATATTTGCTTTTAAACGGTTGATGTCGTCGGGATTCTTTACCTCAATTCCCACCAGCGCAGGGCCTTTGCCACGTGAATTTTTTTTGCTATACTCAAATAAAGCAATATCATCATCGGGTCCCATTACTTCAAGCACAAAGTCTTTGAGTGCGCCTGCTCGTTGGGCAAATTCTATCAAAAAATAATGTTTGTAACCCTCGTATAGCAACGAGCGTTCCTTGGTTTCTTCAATGCGAGTAAGGTCGTTGTTGCCACCAGATACAATACAAACTACATTTTTGCCCTTTATTTTGTCTTTGTAGAAATCGAGGGCAGCTAAAGAAAGTGCTCCTGCTGGTTCTGCCACAACAGCATCTTCGTTGTATAGCCGCAATATCTCGGTGCAAACCTTGCCTTCGGGAACAAGGACAAAGTCGTCTATTACTTGCTTGCATATTTCAAATGTCAATTCTCCTGCTGTTTGTACTGCAGCACCGTCAACAAATTTATTAATATGTTGAAGCGTTACAACATGGTCTTGTTCCACTGCAGTTTTCATTGTTGGTGCGCCAGAAGGTTCTACACCTATAACCTTGGTGTCGGGACTAAGACGTTTTATGTATGCGCCTACACCAGAGGCAAGACCTCCACCACCTATGGGCACAAATATGTAGTCGATTTTGGTGTCGGTTTGCTCCAAAAGTTCAAGGGCAACAGTTCCTTGTCCTTCTATAACTTTTTCGTCGTTAAAAGGCGGCACAAAAACCATGTTGTTTTCTTTGCAGTCTTTAACGGCTTCGTTAAATGCTTCGTCAAATGTGTCGCCAACAAGTACTATTTCGGTGTATTCCTTGCCAAACATTTTTACCTGTTTAACCTTTTGTCCAGGAGTTGTAACAGGCATAAATATTTTGCCATGAATTTTCATTGCGTTACACGAAAATGCCACGCCTTGTGCATGATTGCCTGCCGATGCACACACTACACCTCGTTCACGTTCTTCGTCGCTAAGGCTCGAAATCTTATTATATGCGCCTCTTATTTTGTAAGAACGTACAATCTGAAGGTCTTCTCGTTTGAGCCAAACGTTTGCTCCAAATTTGTTGCTCAAATTATGATTGAGCATTAAGGGCGTTTGGTCTATAAAACTTTTAAGCTTTATATTTGCCCTTACAATGTCTTCTATGTTTGGAAAATACATTTTATTGAAAATATTAATTGGTTTCTTCTTCTTGTTCCATTTCTCGCAGAATGTCGTCCAACATTCTCATAGGTTTGGTTACAATAACACGTCCGCTGCGGATAAATTCTCTAACATCATATACCGAAAGTTCTTCTAAAAATGCCTGTGTTTCAGATTGGTTTCCTGTTTTTTCAATAACAATAAAATCTGGGTTAACGGCCAAAATTCTTGCATTTGAGTTTCTAACCATCTGCTCAATAATGTTGTTTTTGCCAATGCTACGCATCGACACTTTATATAAAGCCACCTCTTGTGCTATAATTTGGCTATCTTCATAGAGTAATGCCTTGAGTACCTCAACTTGTTTTTCTATAATCTTTCGTAAATGTTCGGCTTTGTCGGCGGTGGTGTATATAGTAATTACGAACGAATGTATATCGCCATGCATCGATGCCGAAGTATTAAGTGTTTCTATATTAACCTTGTGTCGCGTAAAAATTATAGAAATTCTGTTAAGCAAACCGATATGGTTTTCTGTATATATAAGTAATGTGTATTTATGTTTCATTTTATATCAATTATCCCTTGCCTTTTTCAAATATCAGTTAAATAAGAATCTGTTCATCTACGGCAGCACCAGCAGGTATCACAGGATATACGTTTTCGGTGGTTTCTACCACACATTCAAGAAAATATGCGCCTGGGGTGGATAGCATTTCATTTACAGCGGGAATAAGTTCGTTTTGCCACTGAATACGTTTTGTTGGTATTCTATATGCCTCTGCTATTTTTATAAAATCGGGATTATCCATTTGTCCAAAATAATACCTACTGCCATAATACAACTCTTGAAGTTGACGTATCATGCCGAGATAACTATTGTTGAGCAACACAATTTTTATCGGCAATTTATATTGCATCACTGCGCCAAGTTCTTCCATGGTCATTTGAAAACCGCCGTCGCCCATTATTGCCACTATTGGTCGATCTTTAACAGCATAACTAACACCAATGGCTGCTGGTAACGCAAATCCCATTGTACCAAGTCCGCCCGATGTTATCAAACTATCGGTACTTGTGTATTTGAAATAGCGTGCACTTGCCATTTGATTTTGTCCTACGTCGGTAACTGTAATAATATTACCACCAGATATTTGCGAAATAACATCTACAACCCTTCCCATACGAAGTTTTGGTTCTTCGGGGTCAAGGTCTTTGGCAATAATGGTTTTTTCTTCCATTTTTCGATATTCAGCCACTTTGTCGAGCCATTGTGGATGTATTGATGTCTGAAGTTTTGGCAATATAGCTTCAAGTGCCGATTTTGCATCGCTTACCACTGCCACAGAGCAAGTAATTATTTTGTTAATTTCAGAAGGGTCTACCTCAATATGAATAATCTTAGCCTGACGTGCATATTTTTCAACATTACCAGTTACCCTATCATCAAACCTCATACCTATTGCCAAGAGGACATCACACTCGTTGGTCATTTTGTTGGGAGCAAGATTGCCATGCAGTCCAACCATTCCAGCATAAAGTTCGTGCCCGCAAGGGAATGCCGACAGCCCCATCAACGTACTTGCCACTGGTGCATTAATACGCTCTGCAAGTTGCATTACTTGGCTTTGACATCCCGACAACAAAACACCATGACCAACCACTATCAACGGTTTACGCGCGTTGTTGAGCAACAAAGCTGCTTCTTCTACGGCTTCGGGTTTTGGCTTAAGAAAGGGATGGTATGAGCGTATTTTACGGCATTTTACATACTCAAATTCTTTAAGTACAGCATTTTGAGCATCTTTGGTTATGTCTATCAATACAGGTCCGGGGCGTCCACTGCGCGCTATATAAAAAGCTTTTGCAAAAGTGGAGGCTATCTCCTCTGCACGAGTTATTTGATAATTCCATTTAGTAACTGGCATCGAAAAGCCTACAACATCGGTTTCTTGAAACGCATCGTAACCAAGCAACTTTGTTCCAATCTGCCCCGTGATACACACCACTGGCACACTATCCATCTGTGCATCTGCAATTCCTGTGAGCAAGTTGGTTGCTCCCGGACCAGATGTAACCATGCAAACTCCAACTTTGCCCGATGCTTCAGCGTATCCCTCGGCGGCATGTACTGCTCCTTGCTCATGCCTTACAAGAACATGCTCTATCTTGTCTTTGAACTTAAAAAAAGAATCATAAACTGGCAGATTGTTGCCACCAGGATAGCCGAAGACTGTGTTTACGCCTTCTTCTATCAACGCACGTGCTATGGCCTCCGCTCCAGTAATGTCGTAAAATTTCATATCCTTTTGTTAAAAAATAAATTCATACAACAATTTTATACAAAAAAACCGCTGCAACTTTTTTTAGTAGCAACGGTTTCAAAAAATCTCTTTCTTAAAATTAAGACATAAAACTTTGCCGTTGCTTACGTGGTACTTCAATAATCACGACTGCAATCACGGTTGATATTATGTCAATAATTCGAATCATTATTAGTTTTTAACGCTGCAAATGTATAAAATAAAATTATATATCAAAATTTTTTTTCACACTTTTACTTAAGAAGAAATATGGCAATTTCAAATGAAATTTGCGTCAAGCATCTATTTAATTAAAAAAATACATTTTTAAAATTAATGTTTTTTTTATATGTCTCTTAAAAAAAAATTATTAAAATTGCAATTTACATATTTTTACTCAAAAGATGAAGGTGTTTTTAGGCGGAACGGTTAATGGCTCCAAATGGCGCGATTATGTAATACCGAGGTTAGAAATTGATTATTTCAACCCCGTTACAGATAATTGGGACGAAAAAGCCATGCAAACCGAATTATTGGAACGCGAAAACTGCGATTTCTGCCTTTATGTATTAACACCCAAAATGCAAGGTGTGTATGCTGTTGCTCAGGCGGTAGATGATAGTTTTAGAAAAACCGACAAAACACTTTTCTGTTTTCTTGAAACCGATGGCGATGATGTTTTCGACAAAGAAAAATTACAATCGTTAAAGTTACTAAAAGAAAAAATAGCCTCCAATGGAGCAAAAACTTTCGACAATCTCGACCAAGCCATAGCTTTTCTCAACTCTGCCAAACACCTTGAACAGCAAGAGTCGAGTGGATTGAAAAACGTGTTTATCTCTTACGGTCGTCGCCATAGTAGTTTGTTGGCGATGAGGCTATTTCGCGATCTTCAAAATCGTGGTTACTCGGTTTGGGTGGATATGAACAACATTCCCTTGGCTGTTGATTTTCAAGAACAAATTGATGGTGGCATACGCAACGCCGACAATTTTCTGTTTATAATATCACCACATTCGGTAAAATCTATTTTTTGCGCCAAAGAAATAGCATTGGCAAAAAAATACAACAAGCGCATTATACCTATAATGCACATAGAACCAACCGATTGTATGGACATGATAGATGAGCGCATTGCCAAGATTAATTGGATTAACATTAGACAAGAAGAAAAACCATTTGCACCACAAGAACGTTGGGATTTTTTGGATGATTATCAACAAGGACTTGACGGTATTGCCAACGTTATAGAGAGCAACAAGCGTTACACACGGTTGCATACAGAGTTGCTTTTTCAATCGCTCGAATGGGAGGAAAAGCATCGCCTACCACAATTGTTGCTCAGCGATGGCAAACGCAAAGAAGCTCAACGATGGCTATTAACCAAGACATTTCACAATAGTCGTGGCGAAACTGTGCTTCCTCCATGTATTCCCACACAACTGCAAAGCGAGTTTATATGCGAATCTCGACGTGTGGCAGAGTTGGATAATGCCGATGTATTTCTTATAGTTGCACCAACAGATAACCAATTGGCAGCCAAACTTACATCTGCCCTCAATCTCAATTGCATAACGGTAAACACCGACAACAACGCCCTTGCCGACGACTCGCAGCAACTTGATAGCGACACGTTTGATATGCTCGTAGGTTCCGATAATGTGGTTGTGTTGTTAACCAAAAACTTTATTAACTCACCGCGTTGCAAAGCATTACTTTCTACAGCCGATAGCCTAAAAAAACGCATAGTATTTATGCAAGCCGACAATCTTAAAGCCCAACAAATGCCATCGCAACTAAGGACCCAACCATGCATAATGTTTATAGATAGAACGGAAAATGTCGGTACATTAGGCTTAGACGCAGAATCAGACGTGGAAGCACGACGCGCAAAAAGTCCTTTTCAACGTTCCATAGACGAATTGTTGACCGTTGTAGAATGTGATAGAGAGTTTTATACCACGGCTAAACACCTTCTTAAACGCGCATTACTTTGGAAAAAAAGCAAGTCTCCAGGGCTTTTTCTCGAAGGTACAGGATTGGAAAACGCACAAGCATGGGCAAAACTTTCGCAAGCCAAAAACATAGAAACTGCTATTGAAACAACAGAATTTTTATCGGCTAACATTTCAAATAGTGTACCCATTGTTCCTGAGGTTTACATTTCTTATTGTGAGGCAGACTACGATGTTGCGGCTAAGGTAAACGAACAACTTTTGCTTACAGGAAAAAGCACATGGTTTGAAAAAAAATATCTACCTAAAAAAGCCGACTTACGAACAGCACAAATAAACGCACAGATAACACGTTGTAAAAATTTTGTTCGCATTGTATCAACACTTTATGTATCAAATGCAGAAAACATAGCCGAATATGAGTATGCGCATAAAAATGCAAAACGTGTTATAACTGTTTTTTTGTCGGATATACTGATGGATATAAAGAAAACAATACCTTCTGACGAATTTTCTATAACATTAGACCGCATGGACGTATCAACAGGTTTTTCCGATTTGATACGCCTTCTTGACAGCGATAGAGATTATATCAATCACCATACAAAATTATCAGCATACGCTCAACGTTGGGTAGAAAACGATAGAAATACTCTATTGCTTTTGCATGGTAAAGAATTGTTATTGGCAGAAAGTTGGCTCAAAGAAGTGTTTGGAATAGCCGAAAGCGACAGTTTACCAATCAATCCAGAAACACTTTTACTATCAGATAAAAGCAAAAATCCTCCGCCAACCGATTTGCAAACACATTTTATAATTGAAAGTAAAAATAACGAAGAATCCGAAAAAGAAAAAGAGCGTAAGCATAACGAAAGATTGTTAAACCTCGAAAAAGAAAAAGCGGCGGCTGCAGAATTAAGTTTGCAAACTCAAAAAAAGATTCAACGTAGAACAAAACTTTTTGCTGTTGTATCTTTTGTAGTGATGTTGGCAACAACGTTTGCATTTGTTTGGGCTGTTAAAGAACGACACATTGCCATAAATGCCAAAGAGGAAGCCGATTCTCTTAATATACGCCTACAAGATGCGTTGTGGCAGGCAGAACAGTCCAAACAAGAAGCAGAAAACCTCGCACTTGTAGCCATGCTAAAAACCGAAGATGCCGAAAAACTTCAACTTTTGGCAGAAATAGCAGGTCAACGAGCCGATTCGTCAATTCAAGAAGCCGTTCGCATAAGTAAAGATGCCCAGCAAAAAGAAGAGCGTGCCGCAAAACTTCTTCGTTCGATGATAGATGGAAGAGTATCGCAAGAAGACACATCTTTTACGCCGCAGTCTGAACAAGACTACGCCAAACATTTTTTCAAAACAGCGGAACAACATTATAACAATGGCGAATACGAAAAAGCAGTAGTATGTTATAGATTTGCCGAGTTTACCAACTTGGACGAAGACTCGCAAGCCAAAATAAAAAAATCACAATCGCAAGCCCAACGGTTATACACCTTATTTAATATAGCCGATAGTTTAAAAAACGCTGGCAATTATCCTGCATTTATAATGGTGTGTAGCAACATTGTACGTCAAAATCCCAACGATAGGCGTACACCAGAACTTATAGAAGCGTATAAATATAAAGCTGAAAATTTTCCGTCAGAAAATTTTATTGGCATACCAGCAGGTACATATTCTACGTTTTCAATTGTTCAGGGCGACGTGTCGTCGAGAAACAAACTATTGCAAATAAAAAAGTTTTATCTTTGTAAAACGGAGGTTAATGGTCGTATGCTTGCCAACTTTCTCAATGCTGCAGCCAAGCCCGAAGGTTATTTAACCGAAAAAAACTCAACATCAGAAGTTAAAGTTTTTTTCAACAAGAATGGTGGATATTGGGATATTAAAAATGAATCGGCTCTTTATCCTTGTGGTTCGTTGAATTTTGAACTTGTTAAAGAATTTTGTAAGTTTTATCGTCTACGCCTTCCAACAATACTTGAATGGGAATATGCAGCCACATTATCCGCAAAAGGAAACATAAAAAACGGTGCGCCATCGAGCGAATATCTTAACAAAACATCATGGTTGTCTGGAAATTCGGGAGGTGTTCCACATTGCACTGCGACATTAGAACCATCATCTACAGGGCTTTATGATATGTTTGGCAATGTATGGGAAATATGCGCCGACACATTTAAGATTTCGGATCTCAATGTAGTGCGCAATTCTGATGTAGAAGTGCTTGTTCGTGGTCGTTCAACAATGGTTTCACTAAGAGGGGGGTCTTATGCAACGGAGCGTAGCAAAATAAAAATAGCAACCCAAGGATTCAGCGATGCAACAAGATTAGGACGACGTACTGGTTTTAGAGTTGCAAAAGATTTCTGAAAAAATGGTTTGTAAAAAAAAATAGTTTTATAATTTTGAAACAAAAATCGGTACGCATATTGTAAGATAATAAAGATAAACGGATTTTAAATCCTTGTTTGGGATAAAGATGAAGAAAATAAACCATTTTTTAATAAAAAACTTTGAATTAAAGCCGCAGGAAATCAATATTTTTCTGCTACTATTTTTTCATTCGTTTTTCCTTGGTCTTGCTGGTGCATTTTATTTTACACCAGCCAACTCTGAGTTTATACGTTATTTTGGCAGCGAACAATTGCCTTACGCATATATAGCATCAGGTGTAGGAGGTTACATTTTTACCACAATTTACTCATGGTTTCAAAAACGCATAGGTAGCCGCAAACTTTTTACAGGTACGCTTGTATTTATGACTCTTGTTACATTGGCAGCTCCAATACTTGTTGGTAGTATTAATCCTAAATGGTTAAGTTTCTCTGTTTTTATTTGGGCGTGGCCATTTTTGTCGATGGTGGGTATAGAATGTGGTGCTTTGTCGCTAAAATTTCTAAATCTTGTACAAGTTAAGCGAATTTTTGCACTTTTTAGTATGGGGGGTGTGTTGGCTGCTGTAATTGGTTATTTGGTTATTCCATTGCTCAACAAAGTACTTAACCATCCTTATGACTTGCTTTACATTGCAGCACTCGGTTTTTTGGTGGGTATTGTGTTTTTAATAATGCTTTATAATAAATATCCTGAAAAACTCGTTGGTGAAAAAAAGAATATTACTCTAAAACTCAAAAAAGAGGACAAAGACAATAGCATATCGTTTTTAAATCTTATAAAGCGCGATTACTTTAAATATATCTTCATCTGCGCTGTTATCTCAATGACGATTATATACGTAACCGACTTTTCGTTTCTTAGTACAGTAAAAATACACATTGCGCCAGATAACGTTTCGCAATACTTAGCATTAGTTTATGGTGGATTAAAAATTGGAGAATTTATTATTTCGCTTTTCTCCAATAGACTTTTGAGCAAATACGGAGTTAAACTTGGGCTAACCATACTTCCGATGGTATCTACTGCAATAGTTTTGTTGGCTGCTATTGTTGCATTGTTCTCTGGTGTAGAAAGTATTGTGTTTCTTGTTTTGATGACAATAAATAAATCGCAAGAGCGTATTCTACGTCGTGGACTTGATGACCCTGCATTTAATATACTTTATCAACCTTTACCCGACAATGAAAAATTTGCCGTACAAACACAAGTTGGTGTGGTAATGCAATTTAGCATAGCCATTGCAGGTGCATTTATCCTCGGTGTAAATACAATAATAAGTCTTGGAGGAGGGTATAACTTTAAATATTTCCCGCTATTTTTTGTTCCTATACTTATTGCATGGTTTATATCATCGCGAAATCTTTATTTAAGTTATAAGGATAATATCCGACAAATACTTGCCGACATAAGCAAAGAAAAACGTCGCGACACTTCTAAAAACCAATATGGTAGTGAAATGATTCGCAAATATGTAAAAAAAGGTAGCAAATCTATAACAAACCTTGCAGTTACCATATTATCAGAAACTAATCCACGCTCGCTCGAAGCCTTAGCAAGTTCGTTACTTGAAAGCACCGATGAGGTTGTAAATAAGGCTGTTTTGCGTAATATAGACCCAACATGGCGCAAACGCATTGCCCAACCATGCGACAAAATTTACAATTCAACAGAAAACACCGAAGTAAGACTTTTGGCTGAACGCGCAAAAAAATACCTCGATTATAGCGAAATTACCAGTCCATCTCCCAACGAATTGCAAAAATTAGCAACTTCGGAATTTGTATCCGATAAAATAAAGTTGGAAAAATATATGTTTTCTGACGAAAAACTTCTTGACGAAACAATTATACTCTCATTACTTGATTCCACAGACAAAAACGTTAAGTCGGCTGCTATTACACTTGCGGGGAAACTGCGTACCCAAAAAATGATAGATAAACTCATTGGGTTGATAGAATCGGTAGAGTATTACAATACTGCAGGAAGTGTTTTGCTTGACATTGGCGATAGAGTTTTACCAGCTCTTGACGAATATTTTAACCGTTGTGTACAACCATCTATCTTGTTAAGAATCATAGAATTGTGGGCAAGGTTTGGTAGTTTTCCTGCAAGAGCATCGCTTATAAAAAATATCAATTATCCAAATCGAGAAGTTCAAACAGCTGTAATTGAGGCTATGTATTTTTGCAAATTTCAAGCCTCTGATGAAAAAGATATTGATGTAATAAAACAAAAAATATCATCATTAGTAGAAAATATTGTTTGGATAATGTCGTCAATAGAAGACTTGGAAGAAGAGAAAAACACTCTCAAAATGATTCAAGCATTAGATTTGGAACGACAAAACAACCTTGAAAAACTTTTTCAACTATTAAGTTTCATTTACGAGCCAAGAATTATAGCATTGATACAAAAAAATATAATTGGTAAAAATACAATATTTGCGTTAGAAATTATCGATAATTTCTTTTCGCCCGACATTAAGCATATAGTTTCGCCATTGTTCGACGACTTATCTGCAGTGCAGAAAATTAGAAAGTTGAGTAGTTTCTTTCCACAACACAAATTCAATTTTGCCGATCGTCTAAAAGAAATTATAAAACGCGATTATTCAAAACTTGACACATGGACAGTTTCTAAATCTGTAGAACTACTCGGTCGACTTCACAAAACCAAAAATCAGGGTATAAGTCGCAGCAACGTTATGGACTACAAAGACTTGACACTTTGGGTACGTAGCAACCTTGATGAGTTAATGAGTAAAATTAGAAAATCAGAAATGCCAGATGAAATTTTCCTTTGTCTTTACCATACTGATGAATTGGTGTATAGTCAAGCTGCAAAAATAATATACGAAGAAAATCCTATAAAATGTTCTGATTATTTGATGAACATGTCGAGCAAAAAACAGCAGTTGCTCAACGACCTTACTAACAATATGCCATTACTACTCGACAAGGTAAAATTGTTGAAAAAACATCCAATGTATTTCAATGTACCAGAAAATTTATTGGTAAAAATGGCAAAACATGTTAGAAAAGTAGAAATACCCAAGGATGGCGAAATACAAATATCAAATACCGGTATGCCAGAGGATATTATTATTTTGTTAAAAGGTTCGTTAAGCGTTACGCAAACATTTGGAGAAGATATTTATTTTTTCAAAAACGACATCATTATCAAAGGCTTAAACCTCGATCAAGGTGCTAATGTGTTGCTAGCCAAGAAAGATAGCCAAGCATTACTAATAAGCCGCTCTGAATATTTTAACCTACTTGTTAGCGAGACCGACTTGATAAGATATGTGTTTAACGAAAACACCGTAAAAGAAGAAGGCGAATCGGAAGAGGCTGCCGCAACGGCATAAAATATGTTTTGCTTATGAAAAAAATCCTAATAATTTTTATAATATTATTATCGATAACTAACTCATTATCAGCACAGAACGATGAATATGTAGTAGAAGATTATTCACTACTATCCGATAGTTCGCAAATAGGTTTAAATTTGGGTGTACGCATTGCCTTTGGACAAGCCTCTAAACATAGACTTATTGGTGAGTTTGGAATTGATATGGGAGTAACAATTAATGGTTGTATAGAAGCAGGAGGTTTTTTTGCTGGTTTATATTCCGACGAAAAATACGACTACATTTTGGGTGAAGATTATATGCTATCCGCATTTTATGGCGGTGTATATGTCCAACCGATTTTTTTTCAAAAAAGAAAACTACATCTTGCTATACCAGTACGTATGGGGGCTGGAAAAATTAATTACGAAACTCCCGACTATTATAGCGACTCGTATAAGGTGGCCAAATCAACAGGTGCACGCGAATCAACGTCAGCGTTAATTGTATTTGAACCCGGTGTACAGTTGGAATTTCAAGCAACTAAACACATACAGTTGGCTGCAAGTGTATCTTATCGCGATTGTTTAACAGCATTAGAATATCAAAAAACAGAAAAGAAAATATTGAGAAACAATGAGTTAAACCATTTCTATTATGCATTAACATTGCGGTTCGGCAAGTTTTAGAAAATAATTAAAATTTGGTTGTTATGAAAACATTGCGCATTATATTAATCTTACTTTTGGCGTTAACTAATTGCACTGCCCAAAACGCACTAAATGTAATTCGCGATATAGAAAACCACAACATCATACAATTAACCAATGGCCTTAGATTTCAGATAGTTACCACAACAGAATTTGAATACATAACATATAGGCTTACTGCCGATGTTTCGGGCGTTGGAGAGGGACAACTTAGGGGTATTAAACAAACAGTGGCAGATATAACAGGTTGCGACCTTTATGCCGATGAATTGATGGTTAAAAAAATGGTTTCTCATAAACAAGCTATAGATTCGCTTTTTCAGTTTATGGCATCGGTAATTTATAAAAACAGTTCTGTGGATTTTGCTGATTATAAGTCTAAAAAAATCCAAAACCTTAAAAATCAAGAACAAACAATAGATTATAAAATAAACATTGATGCACTAAAACTTGTTGGTGCGCCGCTTCCGCCCACTAGCACCGAGATTGAAAAAATTTCATTACAAGATGTTGAGGATTTTAAAAAACAATGTTTTTCACCGGATAAAACTATTATAACAGTGGTTTCGCAGGCAACTCCCGATGAAATAATGGTTATAGCACAAAAATATTTCGGAGATGCAATTCAAGTTCCTCCTCGCTATCAAACACAATCGCAAAAGATAAAAAATTATGATGCAGTGTATTTTTTAGATGGTGGACAAACAAACGAATGTAAAACTGTTTATAAAAATTATTTTCCTTGCGAAAAAACAATCAAAAACATATTGTTAAGTAGGTTGTGTAATACTATGCTATATGGTAACGGTGGTTTATTGGTTGGGGAAACAGACGCATTTGTAGATAACATTTTTGGGTTATATACCGACATCAACTCGTTGTCGCTTGACATGCCACCAGAAAACTTTGAAATGTTTTCGCAAGATTTTTACGAAACTATAACCACTGCTTCAGAGTTACCGTCCAATATTGAGAGAGCAAAAAGTGCTACCGTAGCAGAGTTTTTTAAATATGTAGTTAGACCAGAAAACGCAGCGCAGTATGCTTCTGAAATGCTTGTTTATAAACTTCCAAAAAACTTTTATACTACATACGAAAAAAATATTGGTGCATTAACACAACCCGAAGTTGCCACGTTTCTTAACCAAACAATGACAAAAGGTGGACAGGCAATGGTGGTTTATGGAAGTGGACAAAAACTATTATGCAGTCTTTATCCGCTTTCAACAGAGAGAGATGTTTGCACCATCGATCAAGGTATTAATACAACAATAAAATTTCCAAAAGATTTTGGAATACGAATGATTTTTGATAATTACCTAAAAGCAACTGGGCTTAATAATCCTCCCAAAAATCTTGAAGAAACATACACAGCCAAATATATTTATCCTGATGCTGAATATGAGGCACAGGGAAAAGTTTTGCGAAAATATCCACAAGTGTATTTGTTTGAAAATAGAATTGTACACATGGATTCGGCATATTTACATTATCTTGAAATTTATGACGGAGTGGCTGGATTCGATAGCACAATGCTTTACAATGGTGTACATGCCGACAGCATAAGACTAATAGAATTGAAACAAAAAGCGTCTTATCCAATAGAAAGTTTTTACAATAAGCTTAAGATGCGAACCAAATTTATTTGTGATTATGGATTAGATACTGCGGGTCTTTACCTTATAGAAGTTGTTGACCCTCTTGGGCGCAAATACCATGATTATTTTTCGTCAAAAAACTATCTTAAATTAAAATCACACCTTTATAATAAGGCATACAGCCAAAATAATATTTATAAAACCATTGTTTATCAAGATTATAAAAATTTTGGTGATTATTTTTTACCAGAAAAATATATAGAAACATCGCCAGAACTCAAAATAGAAATTACAATAAAATCCTACAATCCATCAGTTGTTTTGAAAAAAAGCGATTTTGAGTTTTATAAATCCGATACTGGAAAAAAGAAGAAAAAAAATAAAAAATAGTAGTTTTGTGTTTTGGTATGAAGATTTAATTATGTTGGATAATTTAAGATGAAAAAGTTTGTTATAAAAATCTCTTTTGCTTTGCTACCTTTGTTAATTTTATTTTTTTTAGGCTACTATTTGGTAAAAATTCATCGTTGGGGTGGTGATATAGGCGTTTTGGGAAGGTATTTTTTTGAACAAAATTATATAAAGAAATGGCATTATAGTAAGAAAGGTGGCGATTATGTGAAAGCAATTTCATTTGATACACATCTTAATAAAAAATATGACATAATTTTCATTGGAGATTCTTTTACATATTATGCAGAAAATAGTTATGGATTTAAATCTGTATTTTCTAATTTGTTAAAAGATAGTGTTTTATATGATAAAAGTTGGGAAATATGTACTCCAGAACAGAGGTTTGTAAATATGTTGAGAAATAACGATTGTTTACCAAGATTTGCAATAGTAGAAAGTGTTGAGAGAGATTTTATTAAGCGGCTTTCAGATTTAGATTTTAATTATGATATTCAAGCCGTATCGGAAACAAAGCCTAATAAGAAAGGTGAACAGGATATTAGCCAAGATATAAAGTTAATACTTGATATGTATAAAAAAATTCTTGGTTTTTACGACAACCCGATAAAAAGAGCAAATCTTGCTTATAATAAATTTTCTGCTAAGGGAGATGAAAAAAAACTGTATTTTTATTTTGCAGATCTTAATTTTCCAGAGTCAAATGAAATAGATTATGCTCTTCAAAAGCTTGACACGCTTAATAACATGGCTAATCAAAAGGGGGTAACATTGATATATATGGTAGCATGCGATAAGTATGATTTTTATCAAAAATACATTGTTGATAATATGTTTCCGCCCCAAAAAACGTTAGACGATTTTTCCGCTAAAGTTAGGATACCACATTTTGTTAACACAAAAAAAGTTTTAGATTCAGCCGACAAACAAGGTATCATTGACATTTATTGGGTAGATGATACTCATTGGAGTCAGACAGGTAGCCGCATTGTTGGCGAATATCTTTACAATTATATGAAAAATTTCACAGACTTTTAAACACTTTTTGGCAGTTATAGTAAATTTTTTATTTTTGCAAAACAAAAATTTACAAAAATGATACAAAGAAAACAAAGTTTATATTGGTTTTTAGCCGCTGTTTTAGCTATTACATTAATTTTTATGAATTTCTTACAACTTGTAACCAACAATGGCGACTATGATATTACAGCATTTGGAGTTTTTAAGGGTACAGAAAAAATAGTACCAGCAATTCCGTTAATCGCTTATTTAGTAGGATTGGCAGTAACAAACATTGTAGTTATATTTCTTTACAAAAAGAGAGTTTTGCAGGCGAGAATTTCAACATTATTGTGCCTTCTATCGTTAGGGTTTTACGCACTTTTGGCATTTTATAGATTTATGTCGTTAGATAGCGAAGTGTTGGCCACAAAATTTGGCTATGGTATAATAATTCCGCTTATATGCGCTATACTCGACTACATGGCAACACGTGCTACAATTAGCGACGAAAAAAAGGTTAGAAGTCTTGACAGGATTCGTTAGATTATATTTAGAATTTTGTGAGTTTGCAACGAAACTTGCCAATTAGGATTTTTTAAAACGTAGTCGGTTATAAGAGGATAAATTAATCCCGCTACAGAAAATTCGGATTGCAATAAAAGGCGACAGTTGTTAGAAACCATTGAGGCATAATGTTCTGCAATTTTAAAATCAGTGGCAGAAGTAATTACAATTTTAAGTTCGTTGGCCTTGGACAAAACCTCTGATAATGGTTGTAGATTTTGTTTTGGTGATACGCATATCCAGTCAAAATTTCCGCTAAGAGGTTCACACCCAGAAGTTTCGAGCCAAATAGAAAATCCATTGGAGTGCAGAAGGTTGCATAGTTTAGAAAGATTGTAAAGCAATGGTTCACCGCCAGTAATAACAACGTTTCGCGATGGGTATGAGAGAGCAGAAGAAACGATGCTTTCCACGTCTATAACTTGATTGTCAGAATATGTCCACGAAAACTTAGTGTCGCACCAAGGGCATTTGACGTTGCAACCAGCAAGCCTAATAAAATATGCAGCTTTTCCTGAGTTGATACCCTCGCCTTGTATAGAATAAAATTGCTCTGCTATTGGCAAAAAAAAGCCCGAATTGATATTTTTTTTCATTTTTTTAGTATTAAGGGTGCAAAATTAGCCTTTGATGTGAGATTTTCAAAAAAAATAATTAACTTTGTAAATTAAAAACAAGGAAAATAAATGTTTTATAGTTATAAATACCCCATGCCATCGGTAACTGCTGATGTTATAGTGTTACGTAAGAGGGGCGTAAAGTTGGAGATAATGCTTATTAAACGAGCACGAGACCCATTTAAGAATTGTTGGGCTTTTCCTGGCGGATTTACCGAAGAAGGAGAAACTCTTGAACAGAGTGCATTACGCGAACTAAAAGAAGAAACTGGCATTGAACAGCAATTTTTAACCCAATTTAGAGCATACGGTGATCCAGGTCGAGATCCGCGAGGAAGAACAATCACAATTGTTTTTTATGCCGTTGTGGACGAAGATATACAATATGCAGCTGCCGATGATGCAAAAGAAGCCACTTGGTTTGATGTAAACAATCTTCCTGCAATGGCTTTCGACCATGCAAAAATTTTAGAAGAGTTTTTGTTAGAAAAACAACATTTATAATTCAATGAAAAAAGTAGGCGTTTTATGGCAACAAAATTGTATTATTTCGTAAAACATAATAGGGAAAGTTTTTTTGCCTATGAAACCAAATAAAATTATAAGATATTTTTTAACGGTAGTGCTGTATTTCTTGGTTGTTTTTCAAGCCTCGGCTCAATATGGTGAGACAAGCGATGACCAAAAAGCAAAATTGTTGTACAACATACCGAGGGTATTGCTTTGGGAAAACGACGAAGATATTAGCATTATTACTATAGGTGTACTTAACGGTAACGAAAACATTGTAAAGGCATTGCGTCGTGAGGCAAAACGTCCATATCCTGGTTCGGGTACAAAAGTGGTAGTTAAAACATATCAGGTTATTGATGCAGCGTATTTTGACGAGTCGCTCAATATGTTGTATTTGCCAAATGCTACCGACTTTAAATCCGCATTACTACAATTTAAAAAGAAACCAGTGGTGTTGGTTTCCGACAATTTTACCGATGCAACCAAGATAATGATAAACTTTATTGACGAAAAATCGGGAGTGGTGTCGTTTAATTATAGCAGTGCAAATTTAAGAAGGTCGAATATAAGTGTACACGAAAACATAACGAAGGAATTACATGGTGAGGATGTTTCTAAAGACGATATAATTAAAGACAAAGACAAACAACTTAACAATACAATGAAAGAGCTTGGCAATAAGGAAAAAGAACTTGCTAATAAGCAAAAAGAACTTGATGCCAAGCAAGCCGAAATAACAAAAAAACAACAAACCATTGACGCACAAAACAAAAACATAGCAGAACAGACACGTGCCATAGAAGAACAAAATCAAAGAATTAATGCACAGAAACAAGAAATGCTCAATCTTCAAGCACAAGGAGAGCAAACAAGACTTGAGTTGGAACAAGCAGCGGCAAGCCTTAGTTCGAAAAACGAAGAAATTAATCGTGTTGCGTCAGAACTTGAAAAACAAAAGTCAGAATTAGTTGAACAACAACGTATTGCTAAGGAGCAAAGCGAAAACCTTGAGAAGGTGAACAAAGAAATTAGAAAAAAACAAATAGAACTTGAGGCATTAGGGCTTAAAAATCAATTGCTTAATAATATTTTGCTTGTGGCATCAATTGCCCTTGGAATATTTGTTATAATGTCAATTTTTATTGGAATACTTTATAGACAAAAACGTCGCGACAATCTAAAACTTGAACAACAAAATATACAAATAGAACATCAAAAAGAAGAACTTGAAAAACTTTCTATTGTGGCCGACAAAACCTCTGCGGCAGTAATGATACTTGATAAAGATGGAAATTTTGAATGGATAAATAGCGGATTTACAAGACTTTATGGTTATACATTAGAAAAATTAACGCAAACTCTTGGAAAAAACATACGTCAGGCCTCCAAAAATGCTCACATAGAGGATATTATAAAAAACGTAGTAGAAAACAAATCTGCTATGCTCTATGAAAACGAAGTTGACACATCAACAGGAATAAAAAAATGGGCACAGACATCAATAACACCAGTTACCACTCAAAACGGAGATATATCAAAACTTATATTGATTGATTCTGATATTACTGCCTTGAAAATGGCTCACGAAGAAATTCGTCAACAAAAAGAAGAAATCGAAGCTCAAAAAGAACAGTTGGAAAAAGTAAACAAAGAACTTGAAAAACTTTCTCTTGTGGCATCAAAAACCGATAATTCTGTAATGATAGCCTCGCAAGATGGTGAAATTGAGTGGGTAAACGATGGTTTCAAACGAATGACTGGTTATAGTTACGACGATTATAAAAATATGTTTGGAAGCAATCTGTTGCAAAAAAACACTGAGCAAGATGTACTTGATGCAATAGAAACAAATCTCATTAATCACGCATCTACGTTATATGCAACAAAATCGCAAAGTGCAGATGGTAAGGAATTGTGGATACAAACCAACCTAACACCTATTTATGATGCACAAGATAAATTATATAAAATTGTAGCCATCGACTCTGATATAACGCAGATAAAAAAGGCTGAAGAAGAAATTGCTAAGCAAAAGGATAAAATAATAGAAAGTATTCGTTATGCCCAAAAAATACAGCAAGCTGTTATGCCGCCAGAAGTATATTTCAGCCAATATTTACCACAACATTTTATAATGTTAAAGCCAAGGGATATTGTTTCGGGCGACTTTTATTGGGGAACTCACATTGGTCATAAATTTGTGTTTACAGCTGCCGATTGTACAGGACACGGTGTTCCGGGTGCGTTTATGAGTCTTCTTGGTATAGCTTTCCTAAACGAAATAGCTGGTCGTGCAAATCCCGAAACAATAACTCCGGGAGAAATACTTACCGATTTACGTGCTCATGTTATGACATATCTGCGACAAGAAGGTAAAGAAGATGAACAAAAAGACGGTATGGACATGGCATTATGTATTTATGATCCCAAAAATGGTAATTTGCAGTATTCAGGTGCGCATAACCCATTGGTTTTGATTCGCGACAACGAAATACAACAAATTGATGCAGATGAAATGCCAATTGGATATTATGTAAACCAAACCGACCATTTTACAACTCACGACATACAAACAAAACAAGGAGATTGTATATATATGTTTTCTGATGGATATGTCGATCAATTTGGAATGGTAAAGGGACGTAAAAAGAAATTTTTAATAAAACGTTTCCGCGATTATTTGTTGGAAATACACAACCAACCGCTTGATGTTCAAAAACAAATGCTCGATGACAACCTTACTGCATGGCGAGGCGAAATAAAACAACTTGACGACGTGTTGGTAATTGGCGTAAAATTTTAGGGTAACTTATTGTTTAAATATTTCAGAAAAATCAAACAAAAGACTAATTTTGCCGCCGAAACATTAAAAACCGAAAAAAATTGTCAAATTCATACTTAGACGAACTTAACGGGGCGCAGCGCGAAGCCGTAGAATACATTGATGGTCCAGCATTAGTGATTGCTGGAGCTGGTTCGGGTAAAACAAGGGTGCTAACATACAAAATTATGCACCTGCTTGATAACGGTTACAAACCATGGAATATATTGGCCATAACCTTTACCAATAAGGCAGCCAAAGAAATGAAAGAGCGTATAGCTGCAAAAATAGGACAGGAACAAGCCTCAAAACTTTATATGGGTACGTTTCACTCTATTTTTATGCGTATATTGCGACAGGAAGCCAAGTTTATACCTCCGTATAACAACAATTTTACTATATACGATCAAACAGATGCAAAAAGTGTTGTTAAAGGTATTTTAAAGGATATGAAACTTGACGAAAAATCATATCCGTCGAACGATGTATGTTCTCGTATTTCCAATGCCAAAAACCATCTTATAACAGCCGATAGGTATGGAGCAAGTCCCATGTGCGCAGAAGATATATCTATGCGAAGACCATTGATAGAAAAAATTTACCATACATATTCGCAACGTTGTAAAAGTGCCAACGCAATGGATTTTGACGACCTGCTATTACAAATGCATTTTTTACTTGCCAATAATCCACAAATTGTTGAAAAATATTCACAAAAGTTTAAGTACATACTTGTTGATGAGTATCAAGATACCAATGCAGTGCAATATAATATTGTAAAATCACTTGGGTCGCTACATCATAAAGTGTTTGTGGTGGGTGATGATGCTCAAAGTATATATTCGTTTCGTGGTGCGCAGATAGAAAATATTCTCAATTTTAGAAAGGATTATAAAGAAGCAAAACTTTTCAAATTGGAACAAAACTATCGTAGTACCCAAACAATTGTAAATGCAGCTAATGCTGTAATTGCACAAAATTCAAAGCAAATACCAAAAGACACTTTTTCGGAAAATGAAGAAGGCGGAAAGATAAAAGTGATGGAAGCAGCAGCCGATAACGATGAGGGTTATCAAATAGCTGCCGAAATATCAAAAGAAACCAATAGGGGCGATGCCGAATACAAAGACTTTGCTTTGCTTTATAGAACTAATGCACAATCAAGAATTTTGGAAGAAGCATTACGAAAACGAGCTATTCCTTATCGTATTTATGGTGGTATGTCGTTTTATCAACGTAAAGAAATAAAAGATTTGATAGCATATTTTCGGCTATTGGTAAATGGCAACGATGATGAGGCTTTTAAACGCATTGTTAATTATCCAAAACGAGGAATTGGTGAAACAACTGTGGATAAAATAGCGGCTGTTGCTAATGAAAACAATCTTAGCATTTGGAATACAGTAGCGAGAATCAAAGAACTCGATTCGTCAATTTCGCCAAGAACTATAAATGCAATAGCAAGTTTTATGAAAATGATTTATCAGTTGAAACTTGTTTGCGAAAATTCCGATGCACATCAAGCCGCAATGCAGATAGCATCAACCACAGGGATACTCAAAGAATTAAATGCCGATAAAACACCAGAAGGAACAAGTCGTTATGAAAACGTACAAGAACTTCTCAATGGTATAAAAAATCAAGTAGAAACACGTTTGAAAGAAACAGGTAATACGCTTACGTTGGCAGAATATCTCGAAGAAGTATCGTTGATGACGGGAGACGAAAAAGAAGACGAAAATCCCAACCAAGTAACTTTGATGACAATACATTCGGCAAAAGGGTTGGAATTTAAAAATGTTTATATTACGGGTGTAGAAGAAGGTTTGTTTCCATCGTCGCGTAGCATAGATTCGCAAAGGGAGCTCGAAGAAGAACGACGTTTGTTTTATGTGGCGGTAACACGTGCTGAAAAAAAACTTACTTTAAGTTTTTCGCACATGCGTTACAAGTGGGGACAACTAACTCCTGCAACACCAAGCAGATTTATAAAAGAAATAGAAAATACTGGTTATCTTGACTTTGGTTCTGGTGGACAATCGCTATTTGAACTTTCTGACCAACCTTTTACACAAAAACGACATCCAAATTCGCTTGCAAAAATGGCCGATGCGAAGATTAAAAAATACAATTTTTCTAATCCAGCAGGCGGTTTTAGAATTTGTAAAAGTAGCGAAGTGTCTGTAGGAAGCATAATAGAACACGAAAAATTTGGAAAGGGGAAAATTGTAAATATAGAAGGCAGCAATCTCCAACATAAAGCCATAATAGATTTTATGTCGGTTGGTAGAAAATTATTAATATTAGAATTTGCTAAAATAAAAATAATTCAATAAAAACACATAAAAATGGAATACAACACATCCCGTAAAAAAATGGCATTTCCAGAGTACGGACGCAATATTCAATTATTAATTGATTATGCACAGACAATTAAAAATCCTGAACGACAAGACGTTGTTGTGCAGTCGATTATAACAATTATGGGTAATATGAACCCACATTTGCGCGATGTTCCTGATTTTAAGCATAAACTTTGGGATCACCTTGCCATAATGTCTGATTTTAATTTGCCACGTAATTCGCCGTATCCAAAACCAACACGTGAAGAATTATATACAAAGCCAGCAAAGGTAGAATATGTTGCAGGCGAAATAAAACATCGCCATTTTGGACGTATAGTTGAAACTTTGATTCAAAAGGCAGAAACTATTAACGACCCAGAACGTAAGCACAATTTAATAAAAACGATTACCAATCACATGAAAAAGTCTTACATTCTGTGGAATAAAGAAAATGTATCGGATGAGGTAATATTTGATGCGTTAAAAGATATATCAAATGGCAAACTTGAAGTATTGGATACCAATTTTAAACTTGTTGATTGCGATGATTTTATTACAAAAAGCAATCAAAAAAACAAGCAGAAACAACAACAAAACCAATCACAAGGACAAACAACCAAAAAACACAAATAGCCATTTATGCACTACGAAATCAACGGCGGTAAAAAATTATCGGGAACAATTTTTCCTCAAGGTGCAAAAAACGAGGCGTTGGAAGTTTTGTGTGCTACACTCCTAACCCCCGAAACCATTGAGATAAACAACATACCAGAAATTTCTGATATTGTTAATTTAATAGACCTTTTGACGGAAATAGGAGTGGAAGTAACTCATCCTCAAAAAGGAAAATACACATTTACAGCCAAAGAAATAGACTTCAACTATCTTAAAAGTGATAGTTTTCGTGTTAAGAGCGCCAAACTTAGAGGTTCGGTGATGATAATAGGTCCGTTGCTTGCGAGATTTGGGTATGCGTATCTGCCAAAACCGGGTGGCGACAAAATAGGACGAAGACACCTTGATACGCATTTTATTGGGTTAAAAAAACTTGGAGCAGAGTTTTCGTTCGATAGTGTAGAAAGTTCTTATTCTATAAGTGGCAAAAATCTCAAAGGTACGTACATTTTGCTTGAAGAAGCTTCTGTAACTGGTACTGCCAACATAATAATGGCTGCCGTACTTGCCAAAGGTTGTACAACAATTTTTAATGCAGCATGTGAACCATACATTTTGCAACTATGCAAAATGCTAAATTCTATGGGTGCTGATATATCAGGCGTTGGTTCTAACTTATTAAAAATAAACGGTGTAGATTATCTTCATGCGTGTTCACATACGTGTTTGCCCGATATGATAGAAGTTGGTAGTTTTATTGGTCTTGCCGCAATGACAGGTAGTTGCATAAAAATAAAAAATGTAAGTTTACCAAACCTTGGATTAATTCCAAGTGCGTTTGAAAAACTTGGCGTAAAGTTAATTTTCGATAATGACGATATAATAATTCCCGAACAAGAAAATTATCAAATAGCCTCCTACATTGACGGTAGCATACTTACTATTGCTGATGCTCCGTGGCCAGGACTTACACCAGACTTGCTTAGTGTGTTGCTCGTTGTGGCTACACAAGCAAAAGGTAGCGTTTTGATACACCAAAAAATGTTTGAAAGTAGGCTATTTTTTGTTGATAAACTAATCGACATGGGAGCGCAAATAATACTTTGCGACCCACACAGAGCCACAATCATAGGCCTTGATCATAAATTTCCGTTAAAGCCAACAACTATGACATCGCCCGACATACGTGCTGGAGTAGCGTTGCTTATAGCGGCACTTTCTGCCCCGGGTAAAAGTATTATTCACAATATTGAGCAAATAGATCGTGGATATGAAAATCTTGACGAAAGGCTTAAAAACCTTGGTGCGGATATAATTCGTAAGCAATAGAAAAATAGAGTAAAAATGCCAGTTCAAATAGGTAATCACACAGCGTTTACACTATTAGAAGTGATGAATAGCGTTAAAAAAACAATAGAAAAACGCTATCAAAGCAGTTTTTGGGCATTGGCAGAGATAGGTAAACTCAACTATTACCCTAAATCTGGTCATTGTTATCCCGATTTGTTTTACAACGAAGACGGGCAACTTAAAGCTACTATGCGTAGCATAATTTGGAAAAGCGATTTTATAAGAATACGAGAGAAATTTCAAAACCAACTTGGCGTAAATATCAACGATGGAATGAAAATTCTTTTTGAGGCTAAAATTGAGTTTTCAGAACGGTATGGTCTTACTCTAAGAATTTTGGATATTGACGTTTCTTTTGCCTTGGGAGAACTTGCGTTACAAAAATTAGAAGCTTTGCAAAAGATTAAAGATGAGGGTATTGCTGAGTTTAATAAAAAATTACAATTGCCAACTATTATAAAAAGGATAGCAATAATTTCTGTGCAAACAAGCAAAGGTTTAAGCGATTTTTGTAGTATAATAGACAATAATAAATATAAACTTGAATTTGCTATAAAACTTTTTCCTGCCACAATGCAAGGCGATAAAGCCACTAACGAAATTTCGCAAATCATAAAAAAATTATCAGAAAAACGGCATGTTTTAGATTGCATAATGATAATAAGAGGTGGTGGGGGCGAGGAAGGTCTTGCTTGTTACAATAGTTATGAATTAGGGCATGCAATAGCATCTTGTAAAGTGCCAGTATTGACTGGTATAGGTCATAGTACCAACCTTACTGTGGCAGAACAAATGGCTAATATTGCATTTTCTACTCCGTCTGAACTTGCTAATGCATTGGTAAATCATAATAAAAAGGCGTTGGATTTGCTAATGGAAACGGCTAAAAATATTAGTTACAAGATTTGTAATGCGTATTCTAATAAGAAAAACGATTTTGGCAATCTTTCAAAAATAGTAAAAATCAAATTGTCGAAAGATTTGTCTATGTCAACACAAAAGTATCAAAATGTTTATGCGTTGATTGCCAATAATTTGAAAAGTTTCTTACCAAAAAAACAAAACAAATTTAACAATACTATCGATTTGATAAAAATATCGTTAAGGAGTTTTGTAGATTCAAAAAGACAAAAACTTAAAAGCGATGTAAGAATTTTAACATCAAAAATGTTGGCAAAAATACAATTTAAGCAGTCAGAAATTACTCATTGTCAAGATGTTGCTATAAATTGTGATCCAAAAAGAATAATAAAAAAAGGTTTTTCGATAACAACCGTCAATGGTAATACAATCTATTCTGCAAGTCAGATTAAAAAGGGCGATAAAATAACCTCAACATTCGTTGATGGAAGTGTTGTTTCGGTGGTGGAACAGAAAAATTAGATTGTTGAGAGATTGAAAAGTCTTTTATAGAAAAGTTTTCAAAAAAAATATATTCCTTATATTGCAATATCAATTTTTTGTTAACTTTACGCCCATAATTACGCTAAAATAAAGTTAAAAAAAAAATTATGACAAACGTTTCAGTAGGCATAGACATAGGCGGTACAAACACGGTTATGGGTGTTGTAAACGCACAGGCAGAAATTTTGGCAGAATCAAGTTTCCCAACTGCTAAATATAACGATTTTGAACAATACGTATCGGCAATGGCCGAAAGTATTAAAAATATGCTCAAAAATTTATCTTTTGAGTATAATTTGCAAGGTATTGGCGTTGGTGTTCCCAATGGCAATTATTACGAGGGAACAATAGAACAAGCTCCAAATTTGCCATGGAAAGGAAAATTGAAACTTGCAGACGAATTGTTGAAACATTTTGATTGCAAAGTGGTTGTAACCAATGATGCTAAAGCAGCTGCCATAGGCGAAATGGTTTACGGTGGTGCAAAAGGAATGAAAAACTTTGCGATGGTTACACTCGGTACGGGGCTTGGGAGCGGAATAGTTGTAAATGGTCAGATAGTTTATGGACATGACGGTTTTGCTGGAGAGTTGGGGCACACTTTGGCTGTTCCAGGTGGTCGTGTTTGCAATTGTGGACGAAAAGGTTGCTTAGAAACTTATGTATCTGCCACTGGCATAAAAAGGACTGTTTACGAACTATTATGTACTACAAATTTGCCATCGAAGATGCGTGATGTGCCTTTTAATAAGTTGACAAGCAAAGATATTTATGACTACGCCATGGAAGGCGACCAATTGGCACTTAAAGCTTTTGATATTACTACCGATATTTTAGGACGGAAAATCGCCGATCTCGCAACAATAATAAGTCCGGAGGCTGTGTTTATTTTTGGTGGTTTGGCCAATGCTAAAGAATTGATTATCGATAATACAAAAAAATATCTTGAGCAATACCTTTTGCCTATCTATCGCAACAAGATTAAAGTTTTGCCATCGGCTTTGCTTGGTACCAATATTGCCGTTCTTGGTGCATCTGCGTTGGTAGCGTAGCATATTTTAAAATATTTGTGCAGGCAATTTAGACCTGTACAAATATTTATTTTTTTTATCATATTTTTTTTCATAGAACATGAAAACAGACAAAAATCTTTCGTTTACATCTGGAGATAGCGACCAAGAGCATGTGCTTGTTTTAAAAAAGAAAAAAATCAACCTTTGGTGGCTTTTATTGCTTTTGTTGCCGTTAATTTTGCTAATCCCAATACCGCGCGATATAAAAATACACGTTGAAGAACAGTCGTCGGGTATAGCTATTGCACGAGCCTACACCGTTTTTACATATCCAGAACGCGGGTTGTTTTCGGGAATTTCATACGTGTCGCTTTCCGATACCACCGACAATAGCGGCAATGTTGAATTTCTTGGTCTTAGTCGTCCGTTGTGGGCACATCTTTTTTGTAAAACCGACACAGCAATGGTGTCTTCGGGCAACGAGTGTCATAAAGCCGAAAACCTTGCGTATTTATATGAATCTTTTCCTCGCAATGGATACAAAAATATTGGTATTCCACCCATTTCTGCAACAGCTTTTTTGCATGTTGTAGATGCCGACGATTTACAGCCTTTACCAGATGTTGATGTAAAGATAAAAACAACGGTTAATGGTGCATCAGAAGATTCTCAAACACAAACCGACCCAGCGGGAGCTTTTGATATTAATAATGTGCCGCTTTGTGGCGAAGTACAGGTGGTGGCATCGCGAGAGGGATACGAAAACGACACGATAACCGCCAGCCTTTTTGACTTATCGAATATGAGTGATGAGGAAAAAACTCTGCATCTTGTGCCACTTAAAGGAAACGTTAAAGTTGTGGTTAGAAATCTAAAAACCAAAACATTGTTGGCAGGTGCAACAGTAATTCTTACTATAAACGGTGCTACTTCTACATTAAAAACCAATACCAATGGGGTAGGAGTGGGTACTTTTGATAGCTTGAGAATATCGTCAACTCTAAATTTTAAGGCTTCAAAAAGCAATTATGCCGATACAACATTGCCAGAATCTACTGTTGCTAATTTTGTAAATCTTCCTGAAGATCAGCGTACAATGTACCTAAGACCATTGACAGAATCTTTTGTTTTTATTAACACCGATGGTTCTTCTCCAATGTCTGGGGTTAAAAACCAAGTTTATATTAACGGAAGTTTAAAAACAACAGAATATTCAAACAATCAAGGACAATTTACTGTTGTAGGTGTAATGCCAAGCGACAAAATATCCATTACAGCTACTAAGTCTGGTTACAATAGCAATTCTACAAAGGTAAAAAATGCAGTTGCAAGTAGTCTTACTACACAGGATTCACGAACAATTCCACTAACAAAAATACCCGATCCACCAACGCCTACACCGCCAGTAGTAGATAACAATACTTCTGATTTGAAGGGAGAGTCTGGTGATTTGCGAATAAATTTGCAGTGGTATTCTCGTACCGATTTGGATTTGCATGTTTACGACCCTTGTGGAAACGAAATTTTCTATTCAAAACGTAGGGCAACATGTGGTGGAGGTACTGGAATACTTGACCTTGATGCCAATGCAATAATTGGCACCACTACGCGTCCACAAGAAAATATTTATTGGTTGAAACCTTCTTCGGGAACGTATAAGGTTAAAGTTGTATGCTTTAAATTTCGCGACCGTCCTGGACAAATGTTGAACTACAATGTTTCTATTGTTGACAAAAATGGTCGTAAAGATTATCGAGGAACAATAGGAAATGGTCAAACGCAACAAAATATTAGTCATACAGTTAATTAGATGATTGTTGTTTGTTATAAATTTATAACATAGTTATAAAAAAACGTCCGAATACTGATTTAAGTTTTCGGACGTTTTTATTATTTATTGTTGTAAAACTAAATAATTTCTGCTTTGATTATTTTGTCGCCTGTTTGAAGTTTGTGAACAATATCTAATCCGTCTATAATGCTTGCAATTAATGTGTTGTTGCCATCGAGAGAAATTGATGGCATTCTTGTAACAAACCATTCTACCGAAGAAGCGTATCCCATTGTTGAAGATGCCATTGCTACTGATCCCTCTGAAAAATTGTCTTGAGAAAGTTCTAATGGTAGTAAAAATTGTCTATTATCTTCGTAGCCATTGACATTGCCGTGATTTTCTATGGTTATGCCCATTGTATCGTTAAATACCGATTGATCATAATATCCAGATTCAACAAGTTTTAGAAAATTTGCTACTGCCAATGGCGCATGGTTAATATCTAACAATATAGTAATATCCCCTTTGTCGGTGTGTAGTTTTACTTTTGTATTTGGCGATATAGAACAGATTGTTTTCCAATCGGGATAAAAATCTGTTACAACAGGTGGTTCAGGTGCAATTTGTCCGTTGATTTTTAATACCGCTTGAGCCAAAATTCTATATGTATCTTCGTCTCGTGGAATTTCGCAGTTGTGCAATGCCTGTGTCAAGAAAAATGTGTTTACATAGTAATCGGTATATCCAAGGTCTTCGGCTATGGCATTAGCAGCCAAGGCCACCATTGCCGGATTTCCATTTTGGACTGCACGTTTAAAAATCATAGAAAATTCTTCAATAAGGTTTTCCCCTCCGTGTTTACGTTGTTTTTCAGCATTTTTTTTAAAATCTTTTTGTTTAGTCATATCAATGAGGGTCTTTAGACCTTCGGTGCGTAACATTTGGTTGTCGGCGTTGAAAGTTTGTTCTGTTAAAAAACCAACGCTACCGAGGTCGCCAGCAAGAGCATGAAGTAGTGCTACTTTTTCGTAAATGTTGTTAGAAACTTCAAATCCCGATTTTATTGATGTTGCAATTGCTTTTTTATCTTTTGAATATTTTAACGTTGCCGCCAAGAGTTTTATTCTTGTTTGCCAAAATTGATTTTGACGCGAAAGGTCGAGGTAAACCGTAGTATCTGCTACCGAACCGTTATCAAAGATGTATTCTGCTGCCGTTTGTGAGATTCTTACATCGTTGTTGTTGAGAAGGTTGAGCATTATTTCACGGTTTTTGGAATACTCATAATTTGCACAAGCGTTTATTGCACTTATGCAAATTCTATAGTCGTATCCGCTACCGAGAACGCCATGTATAAAACCAAGACATTCTGTAGTTCCTGTTTTTCCCATAGCTGTAATTATGTTAGTTTTTGTGCTAACAAGTTTTGCTGCGGCAAAGGCATCTATTAGTCCTGTAGAAAATCTTGATAAATTTCCATTGTATTGAGCAAAATATTCGGCAGCTGTTGCTCTTACTTTTTCGTTAACGTCGCTATTAAGAAGTAGTTCCATGGCTTTGTCAACTGCTGCCGCCGATGTTATTGATCTTTGTGCAAAACGGCATATACTTCTAATTTGACCAGCCAATAGAGTTACGTTTTCTTTTTCTATGTTGATGTTACAAACAAAATCCAAACTTTTTGGCGATGCGCATTTACCAAGTGCCTCAAGCATAGAGGCTTTAACGTCATCAGATTGTTCTTTGTTGTATATTTCCAACAAATTATATTCAGCAGATTGGTGACCAATTTCGCCCAATGCAAATGCAGCTGTTTTTCTAACGTCCTCAAAATCATCGCTAAGTAGAGTTGCAACCGATAACGTTGCCATGCTATCGCGCAGAGAGCCAACCGCCATGGCAGCAGCTTTGCGGTATTCTGGGTAGTTGTTAGATAGAAAACGAACCAGTTCTGCTGTATTGCGCCTGCACCGCAAATCGTATATTTTTTGCAAAGTAGCATCAGAATAAATGTTGCCTTCGGCTGTTTCTGAGTTTGCGTCAGTGTTTTGTTTATTCAACCCGCCGCACCCAACAACTACAGTCAACCACATTATTGCAACGCAGACCAATTTGACTTTCATAATTTCCTTTGAGTATTTTATGTTTTTCCTTGCAACAAAAATAGCAAAGAATGTTCCAAACATATAATTTTTGTGTTATTTGAAATTATAATTTAAAAAAGTTGAAAAAAATTTGAACTTTTAAAAAAATATTCCGTATATTTGGGTTGTTAATTGTGTCCAAAATAATGGAAGAGAAAAATAATAATATCAATAACGGATACGTCAGTTATATGCAACTTGGCAAAAGTAGTGGTTTTGACGTTATACGAAACATTATCGATAGTCATGAAGATGCGTCGGTGTTTTGTGATGTTGATTTTGTTATTAGATATTATAATTCTGCATGTATCTCTTTGGTTGGTGGCAATATTAATTTGTTGTCTGGTAGCAATTTGTTTGATTCGTTTCCAGATTTTATTTTTAAACAAAATGTAGATTTGATAGTCGATGCACAAAAAAATGGTGAGATGTGCAAGTTTGACTGTAAAATAGAACATGCTGATGGTGTTTTCGATAAGTATAGAGTGGAAGGCGGCTTGTTTTCTGATGGAATGTTTTTTAAAATTCATAAGGAGCAACAAATAGAGTCGTTAAGTCAAGCCAACTTTAAGATGTTGTTTGAAAACATGACATCAGGTTTTATGTACATTAAACCAGTGGTTGGTTTAAATGGAAATATTTCAGACCACATTGTCCTTGATGTTAATAGTGCTTTTGAAATTCTTTTTGGTTTAGAACGCGAACAGATAATTGGCAAATCAATAAAACTTATTGATAAAGATTTTGAAGTGGTTTGGATAAAAAGATTTGGGCGAACAGCGATGACTGGTCATTCTTTTTCTGGGAAATTTTATCATCATTTGTATGAAAAATACTATGAGTTTAAGTCTTATTCTCCAGCAAAAGGATATACAGCGGTGATAATCAACGATATGCAGGCACAACTTGAAGCGCGAAACGAACTTATGGTTAAAAGCGAGATTTCCAAAGCCTTTGCATTGGGAACGAGTGTAAGCCTTTATAAAATAATACTTGATTTGTTGTTGAAACATACCAAAAGCGATAAAGGATTTTTGGGGTATATTGACGAATCATTACAAAAACTTTGTTGTCCAGCAGTTTGCGGTAATATTAGTGGAGATGTTGTTCCCCAAAATATGATTAATGATTTTGCCGCTATTTTAGATATAAAATCCAATCCTATCTTAAATGTATGTATAACACAATTACAAGCTGTTGAATATCAAGATTGTGATATGTGTGGCGAATTTGCCAAGTATTCTATTATTTTGCCTGTTATTAATGATGATAAACCAGTTGGAATAATAGCAATTTCCAATACTATAGGCAATTATACCAGCAAAGAAAAAAACTTTATTATAAGTCTTGCCAATTACATAGCTTCGTTAATGGCAGCAGAAATAAAGGAGCGCAATTATAAATTACAGATAGTTGCCGAAAAGGAGCGAGCCGAGCGTAATGAGAGGTTAAAAACTGCATTTCTTGGCAATATAAGCCATGAAATACGTTCACCGTTAAATGTTATTCTCGGTTTTTGTGATGTACTTCTTAAAAGTAATAATCTAACACAGAAACAAATTAAGTATATTAATGTAATTTTTAATTCGGGGCATCAACTTCTTGAAATAGTGGAAAGTATGATAGATTTATCAAAAATCCAAACAATGCAGGTAAGGGTAATAGAAGATGTGATGGATTTAAACAAAACGCTTTCAGAAGTAATGGATAAAGGTTTGCGATGGTCTGAAGAAAAAAATCTAAGTTTAACATGTGTAAAAGGATTGGACGATGGACAATCTAAGATTATTGGGGATAAGTATAAAATATCAAAAATAGTATACATGCTTGTTAACAATGCGATAAAATTTACAAACAAAGGCGGTGTAGAGTTTGGTTATAAAGTTGAAAATGATAAACTTAAGTTTTTTGTTCATGATACAGGCATAGGAATACACAAAGAACAATACAAAGATATATTTAAAAGTTTTCAACAATTAGAAAAAGTTCTAACACGTCAGTATAGAGGAGTTGGCATTGGATTAACGATATGTAAAGGTTTTCTTGATGTTATGGGTGGTAGTATTTGGCTCGAATCTGAGCTTAACATAGGTTCAACGTTTTATTTTACAATAGATTACAAACCGGTGAACAAATGAACAAAAAAATAACCGAAGAATTAAAAAAAATACTCGGTCAGACGGCTTTGGACGATGTCCAAATTTTGGAAGATGGTATTGATATTGATTTTCAGATGGAATATATCGAGTTTATTACTCGTTATCATAATGAAATAGAAAGTCTATCTGAAGATAATTGTTACAATATATTGCAAAATAATGACTGTGAATATTCTATAAATGAACGTAAATTTGCGTTGGCTAATATTGCACGTCGAAACACCGTTAAGGCATATCGTGCCATTGAACAATTTGCAAAAATTGCCAATTCAGAATGGAAACTCAATCAATGGATAAAAATGGCTTTGCGTGAATGTCGGTCTAATCTTGAATTTTCGTTAACTGGTAAGCGTCAGGTTTTTGTGTCAACAGGTTTGGGTTCAAAAAACGGTAAAATTAGATATTTTGCTGTAATTTCAGCATTACAGGGTGTTAAATTTAGTCCCACACATCAGCATTTGATAAAAAGCGAACTTAATTATAGTGCAGAAAAAAACGACTCAGAAATAGAACAGTTGGATTTTTCTGAGTCGTATGTTTCAGTTGTAATTCTTATTCCATTTGGCACGGAGATAAGAAACGTTTTTATGTCTTGCATTGAGGAATGTAACAATTTGGGTAAGTTTTTGAGCGATGATTATTTTGTAACAAATGTAAAAAAATATCGTCCAGAAGAAGTGGAAATGATTGTCAATAAAGCTAATGGTAAATATCCATCAGAGGGGTTGCCGTCCAACACTGAAAACGATTAATGCATTAATAAAAAACAATATATCACGGATTATTACAGTAAATCTTTTTTAATTATGAAGCAAAAATTAATATTCATTCTTGCTCTTTGTGTTGGTTTTGTAGCCATAAACGAAGTTGCAGTTGCCCAAAAGGGAGATTATGTAGATTTTAAAATACTTTATACTAACGATAATCACGGTTGGCTTGAACCTATGCCAAACACTGGTGGTGCTGCGGGAATGTACACTCATTGGAAGAAAAATGAAAAATATAATCCTTCAGATAGTAAGTTTTTGGTAATGAGTGGTGGCGACCTTTTAACAGGTCCTGCTATATCAACATGGTATGGTGGCGAATCTATGATAGAGGTGCTAAATGCTATGGGCTTTGATTTGTCTGCAGTAGGAAATCATGAATTTGATTTTGGACCTGATGGATTGCGGACAAAAACAAAAACTATGACTTTCCCACTTTTGGCTGCCAACATTAACGAAAAAGCAACGGGAAAACTTGCAGATTTTGTAAAACCATACGAAATTTTGGAAGTTGCAGGGCTTAAGGTGGCTGTTATTGGTCTTGCAACCCTCGCTACTGTTACAACAACGTTTCCAAAAAATGTAAAAGATTATGATTTTGTGCCTTATCTTGATGCGTTAAATAAATATATAGGTGAGGTTGAAAGCAAAAATCCTGATATTATTTTTATTTTGGCACATTTTGGATTTTTCGATTCAAAGGATTTAGTGCCTTTTGCAAAAGAGCATAAAATTCCAATTATTTTCAATGGTCATTATCATGAAAAATATGTATATCAAGTAGATGACATTTATCTTATACAATCTGGTTGTTATATGCAATCGTATGTAAGTGTGCCTGTTAGGTTTAATAAAACCACCAAGGAAGTAAGTATAAGCAATATAAATATTTATAACAATACACCAATAAAACCAGATAAAAAAATACAAACTATAGTAAAAAAATGGCAAGATCGTGCAGAGCAAGACTTAACAAAGCCTCTTGGTTATTGTAAAGAAAAAATAAAAATGGAAAATCCAGCATTGTGTAGGCTTATGGCACGAGCGTGGTTGGATAAATTTGGTGGCGATTTTGCTTACAACAATATTGGTGGTGTTCGTCAAGATGTTGAAGCAGGTAATATAGATATGCGTCAACTTATTGGTTTAATGCCATTTGACAATCATATTGCAACGTTGGAACTTACGGGTAAACAAGTTTTGGAAGCTTTTAATGGTCCAGAGAGATTGTATTGTTATGGACTTAAAAAAGTTGGCAACGAGTATAAACTTAAAAATGGCACAACACTCGATGAGTCAAAAACATATAAAGTGGTAACTACCGACTATTTAATTTCTGTAACTCCTGCATTTAAGGCTGGTAAAAATATTGAATATACCGATGAACAATATCGTCAGCCTATGATTGAGTTGTTACAAAAAACGTCGCAAACCAAACCGTTAAACGACTTTTTGGACTAAGCATTATGAGATATTTTCTTGTTGCTGGTGAAGCGTCAGGCGATTTGCATGCTTCTAATTTGATGGCGCAGATTAAGGAGCATGATTCCGATGCCGATTTTATGTTTTTTGGTGGAGATTTAATGCAAGCACAAGGGGGCGTGATGCTTAAGCATTATCGCGAAATGGCTTATATGGGATTGTTTGAAGTGATTGCAAACATTGGAAAAGTAAAGGCAAATTTTAAACTTTGTAAGCAAAAATTGTTGGAATACAATCCCGATGCTTTTATCCTTGTTGATTATCCAGGGTTTAATTTGCGTATGGCAGAATTTGCTCACGAACACCATATAAAAACTTTTTATTACATATCGCCTAAAATTTGGGCGTGGAAAAAAAAACGAGCTTATAAGGTTAAAAAGTTTATCGATAAGATGTTTGTGATCTTTCCGTTTGAAGTGGAATTTTACAAGCAATTTGATTACAAAGTTGAGTATGTTGGTAATCCTCTGATAGATGCGATGCGCTTAAAGGAGAAAGATATAATGCCCAAGGAACAGTTTTTTGAAAAATATAATATTAAAAAACCTGTTATTGCACTTGTTCCCGGTAGCCGTAAATCTGAGATAAAATATATTTTGCCCGAAATGTTAAAGGTTATGCCGCATTTTGAACAATATAAATTTATAATTTGTGGTGCGCCATCTATTCCAAAAGATTATTACAAAGAAATTATTGGTAGTAATAATGTAGAATTAATTTTCGACCAAACTTATACCATTGTAAAACATGCGGTAGCGGCGGTGGTTGCCAGTGGAACAGCAACTCTCGAAACAGCATTTTTAAACACACCTCAAGTGGTTTGCTACAAATTTATGCCGTTGAGTTATACGGTGGCAAGTCCGTTTATAAAAGTAAAATATTTTTCGTTGGTAAACATTATACTAAACAAGCCAGCAGTTAAAGAAATTTTGCAATATAAACTTGATACACAGATAATAGAAGAGTTGAGAAGCATACTTTTCAATGATTTGTATGCCGAGCGTATGTTAAACGACTACCGTCAAATACATTCTATACTTGGAAATGGTTCTGCTTCACAGGCAACGGCCAAGCGTATTGTAGAAATTTTGAAAAACAATAATTAAAACACGGAAAGTAAATATCCATATAGTAACGAAACTTTTTGGCAAGGCGTAGGTAAATATTTGATTCTCAAAGCCTTGTTTCCATATATATTGGGAATTTCTTTGTATGGGTTTGTTGGTGGAAATTGTAAATTTTTACTTGTGATGATGTCAGCATTTTTGTTGTTGACTATTGTTTTACAGGTAGTTATAAATAAGTTTAAAATGCGGAAACTCAAATATGTATTTGCGGTTTCTGCTTTTTTTCTGTTTTTGTTTTTTGGAATGTTTAATTCTGCCTTTCATAAAGCAGAAAAGCCAAATATTGAGTTGTATAGTGGAAACGTTGTTTTAGCTCAAGTTAATTCGCCGTTGGAGGAAAGAGCCAAAACGTTCAAAACCAAACTTGAAATTATTGATACAATAGGAAAAAATTTTGAGGTTATTGCTTATTTTGCAAAAGATTCTATTGTAAGTATGCCATCTTTTGGCGATTTAATTGCTTTTAAAGCCGATTTTATGCCTGTGGAGCGTCAGGGAAATCCAATGGAATTTGATTATGCAGGGTACTTGGAAAAGCAAAATATTTTTTTTACAACATATATTAAATCAAATTGTTTTACTATTGTAAAACCAAATTTTTCTTCTGGAATAAAACATTTTGCAACTTCTGTGCGAGAGCGTCTTTTGAATTACTATCGAGAAAAAAATATTGAAGGTCAAGAATTTGCAGTGCTTGCAGCGTTGACTCTTGGATATAAAGGAGAACTTGATGATTCTACACGTAATGCTTTTCAGGCGAGCGGAGCAATGCATGTTTTGGCAGTGTCGGGTTTACATGTTGGAATTATTCTTTTGATTACAAATTTTCTTTTAGGCTTTTTGGGTGCAAGTTTTATTTCTAAACTTATTAGATTTTTTGTGGTTGAAATTACAATTTGGTTTTTTGCAGCCATCACAGGATTTAGTCCAAGTGTTTGTAGGGCAGCTTTGATGTTTAGTTTTGTTGCTTTAGGACAATTACTCAATCGTAATTCTGATATTTATTCTACATTGGCATCTTCGGCTTTTATTTTGTTGGTTATCAATCCGTCTACTCTCTTTAATGTTGGATTTGCATTGTCTTATTCGGCTGTTTTTGGAATTGTTGCTATAATGCCGATGTTTGAAAATCTTTATAATCCCGAAAATAAAATTTTTAAGTATTTTTATCAACTTTTGGCGGTTTCTGTAGCTGCACAAATTGCGACATCGGTTCTTAGTATTTGTTGTTTTAATAGATTTCCAAATTATTTTCTATTGACTGCGCCTGTTGTGATACCGTTGGCGTATGTGATTATGTTGTTGGCTATTGCGATGATTTTCACTAATTTTTTACCATTCGTTTCTGATTTTTTGGCCGATTTTCTTAAACTATGTGTTAAATTTTTGAACTCATCGGTAGGTTTTGTTGAAAAATTACCCGGTTCCGTAACTGAAAATATTTTTATAGATACTAAAACTGCTATTTTGTTGTATGGAATTGTTATTTCTTGTATAATTATTTATCATTATAGAGATTCTTTATGGCTTAAAACATCATTAATTTTGTTTATTCTTGCCTGTTTTTTACGGTTTTTGGAAACTTCAGAGCGACATTCAGATGGATTAGTTGCAGTTTATAATCGTCGCGGAAGTAGCATAATTCAAATTTCATCGTCATCTAATACAATAATTTTAACAGATGTTGATTCGTCTGATAGGGATAAATATTTTTACGAACTTTTTTTGCGTCCTTGTGCATTAACTGGTTGTGGCGATTGTAATATTTATGATTTGGAGAATGTTGGTTATAAGTTTTCTGATAATGTTTTTAATGTTGGAGAAAAATCTATTGCTGTAATTACAGATAAAACAAATGTTGAAAAAATGATTGTTCCATATCATTTTGATTTTCTTATTGTAACAACCAAAAAATATCTAAACGTAGAAAATCTTATTGAAAAATTGTCGCCAGAAAAAATAATTTTTACGTCTGGTTTTGGAAAAAAACAATCAAAAATAGCACAGCAATTATGTGATAGTTTAAATGTTGATTGTCATTTTGCAGGGCTTGATGGAGCGTTTTTGTATGGGCGTGGCAATAAAATTGTTTGGAAATATTAGTTTTCTGCGTTATTTTTAGGAAAACTTATAAAAAATTTGCTACCCTTCTCCACTTCAGACTCAATTGTTACATTGCCATGATGTTTGTCTATAAATTCTTTACATATAAGCAATCCCATTCCCGTGCCTGTTTCGCCTTGAGTGCCGTTGGTTGATTTATTTTTATTTACAAGCATAAGTTGGCTCATGGTTTCTTTTGTCATGCCAACTCCATTATCTTCAACAATTACTGTAACGTTATTTTGATCTTCTTTAGAAGATAATATTATAAGTCCGCCTTCGTTTGTAAACTTTATTGAGTTTCCTGTTAGGTTTCTTATTATTGTTTGTAGCATCTGTTTGTCGGCAAAAACTTCTTGTTTTCCCGAAATATTGTTTATAACAGTTATATGTTTTTTTTCTGCTTGACCTTTAACTTCTTTTACTGTTTCGTCTGCAACATCGTGTAAATTAAGAATTACTGGTTCAAATTTTATTGTATTTTGTTGGCTACGCGCCCAAATGAGTAGGTTGTTGAGCATTTCAAACGTTGATTTTGCCGATTGGTTTATTAGTGAAACCATTTCAACGTTGCGTTTATCGGCATTTTCGTTTGTTTTCATACGTCGCAACAACATTTCAGATAATCCAAGAATTGCGTTAAACGGATTTTTAAGGTCGTGCGCAATTATCGAGATAAACATATTTTTTGTGTTTATCGCTTTTTGAAGTTGTTCGTTTTTGTTTTTGATAACAGCTTCGCTTTTTTTGCGTTGGGTTATGTCGGTATTAACGCCCGCTATTCTTATTGCTTTACCTTCGACATTGCGGCGCACTATTGCTCTGACTTTAAACCATTTGGGTGTGCCATCTTTGCAAATCATACGAATTTCTTCTTCTATATCGTCGCATTGTCCGCTTAGTACTTCTTTTTGTTTTTTGTAAAATAATGGTAAATCTTCTTGGTAGAAAAATTTTATTATTTGTTCTTTGTTTTTTGGGTCTATTTCGTCAGGTTCGTATCCAAGTTGCTTTTTATATGCTTTTGAAACAAATAAATCATCTTTATCGAATTGGTAGTCCCAAATACCATCACGGCTACCTTCTAACACCAAGGCAAGTCGCTCTCGTTGGTCATCGAGCAATATGTTTTGTTTTTTGAGCCGAGTGTTCATTTCCTTGGCATTTTTCTCGATTTCTTTTTTTTCTGTTATGTCGTTTATAATCAATGCAGTGTAATCACCCATTGGTACATAGAAATTTATTGAAAAGTATTTTCCAAATTGTTCTGATTTTATTTCTAATGTTGTAGGGTTGCCTGTTTCAAATGTCTGCATCAATTTTTGTTTTAAAGCAGTCGAAAGTTTTGGTGCGATGTCAAAAATACTTTTACCAACGTATTGTATATTGTGATTGATGTTGAGTATGTTGTATATTTTTTCGTTTCCTTCCACCACTTCTATTAGTGGACGGTTTTCTTTGTCTTTTGATTTTTTTAGCAACAAAAATCCCGATGTCATGTTGTTGAATAGCATATGATATTTGTTACTTTGTTCATTTAAGTATTCGTTTAAACTTGTGAGATTTTCAGAAATTTTGCTTGCTAACTTTTCGTTGTCAACGCTTTGATTGTAGGATTTTTGTAAGTTTTCTAAATTTTTTGTTAGTTCGTCTATGTTTTTTTGCTCGGCTGTTATGTCAAGTATGTTTATTATTACGGCTTTTGTGTCATTATATATAAGCGGTGCTACCGAAATTTTAAATGTTTTTTTGCGGTTGTTGCCGTTTTTTATTTGGGTAAACGAGCCTATTTTGTTTATTGTTGGGATATTTTTTTTTGCAGCATCTGATATTGCCGAACGAAGAAAACAGCCATCGCATCTTTGGTCGCGTGGGCAAACATTGTTGTTATCTACTGAGTGTTTGCAGTTTACAAATGCGCCAACGCATAGTTCTAAGGCTTGTTCCATGGTTTTGGCAAATTTTGTAAGTGCAGCTTTGTTGACATCTATTATTTGACTTTTTTCGTTAGCAATAATTGCCATTGCTGGCATAATATTGAAAAGCGATGTCCAACGTTGGTCGTTGTTATCGTAATCTATGCTATTGGCAACGGCTGTTTCTAATTTTTGGATTTTTAATAGTCGTTCTATCCTTAAAATAAAAATTTTTTCTTCTATTTTGCCTGTTATGTAGTCTTCTGCACCGTCATCAAGGCACTTGTTTAAAATTTCGCACGTGTGGCTGCTGCTTAACACTATTACCGATGTGTTGGTTTTTATACTTTTGGCACGTTGTATTAGGTCTTTTATTTTTTCGTAGTTTTTGTCAATGTCTAAATCTATTGCAACAATTTGGAAAATTTCGGTTGTTAGTCTAATTATACTATCTGCGTAGGTGTTGGCACATATAACTCCATATCCATTGCGTTTTAGTATGTCTTGTATTTGCAAGGATGTATTTTTGTCGCGTTGTATTAAAAAAATATCAACCATAATTGTCTATTAATTGTTGCCAGTTTTTTACTTTATTGTCTTTTGTTGGCTAAAAAAATAATAAAACGCTTATATTTTCTATCCCAAAAACTGTTCCGTTTTTTTTCTTAGTTGTTCTTTTGCTATTTCGAGAACGTCGTTTGTTATTATAACATCAAAAAAATTTGCTCTCGAAATTTCTTGTTCGGCTTTGGCTATACGTTTTTCTATTTCTTGTTCGCTGTCGGTGCCACGATTTTTTAGACGACGTTTTAGTTCTTCGAGCGAAGGTGGTTGTATAAAAATTGATATTGCATTTTGTGCGAATTTTTTCTTCAAATTGATACCACCTTCAACATCAACGTCAAAAATAACATTATTGCCGTTTTTGAATATGCGGTCTATTTCGCTTTTTAGTGTTCCATAAAAACGTCCTTGATATACTTCTTCGTATTCAACAAATGCGTTTTCAGATATTTTTTGTCTAAAATCTTGTTCGGTAAGAAAATAATATTCTTTTCCGTTTTGTTCTTGACCGCGAGGTTGACGGGTGGTGGCAGAAATTGAAAACTCAAGTTTTAAGTTTTCGTCTTGCATTAGGCTATTTATTAATGTGCTTTTGCCGCTACCAGAAGGGGCGGAAATTATAATGATTTTGTTCATTTGTTTCTTATTTATGCGCGAAAGATAAAATTTTTTTTGTTTAATAGCAAATCTTTTTGATAATTTTGTGATGTTAATTTTTTTTAGTTATGAAAATTTTTTGCATTGCTGCCAATTATCGCAAACATAACGAGGAACTTGGGTTTGTACAACCTAAAACTCCTGTTTTTTTTCTTAAACCAGAAACATCGTTGTTGCGTCCTGGTTATGATTTTTATTATCCTGAGTTTTCGCAACGGATTGAGTATGAAACTGAGGTGGTTGTAAAAATCAACAAGATGTGTAAAAGTGTTGGCGAAAGGTTTGCAACGCGTTATTTTTCAGAGATTTCGTTGGGTATTGATTTTACTGCACGTGATATTCAAAATGCAGCGAGAGCCGAAGGTCAGCCTTGGTTTTTGTCTAAGGGGTTTGATTGTTCTGCTCCTGTTGGTGAGTTTTTGTCGAAAGATAGTTTTGATAATTTGCAAAATATTAATTTTTGTTTGAAAATCAACGGCGAAATTGTTCAACGTGGCAATACTGGAGATATGATTTTTAGTTTTGAAAAGATAATTTCGCACATTTCCAATTTTTGTACATTTAAAATGGGTGATTTAATATTTACTGGTACGCCCAATGGTGTTGGTATGGTAAAGATTGGTGATGTGCTTGAGGGTTTTATTGAGGATAGAAAGGTTTTGGAAGTTAAGATTAAGTAGTTGTTTTTTGGAAAGTTAATTTTTATAATAAAACTATAATATCATTAAAACTCGTTTCCTATATTTATTAACCAGTTTAAAGATATTTGTTTAGGTTATACAACAATAAAATCAGTTAATAATTTGTGATTATTAACTGATTTTATTGTTTTTTTAGTTCAATGTTAAACTTAGATTTCGCTCTTCAATCATTCTACGCAAGTTGATAAGTGCATATCTCATACGTCCCAACGCAGTGTTTATGCTTACGCCAGTTTGATCTGCTATTTCTTTAAAACTCATATCGCCATAATGCCGTAGCAATATCACTTCTTTTTGGTCATCGGGCAATTCGTTTATCAATTGCCTAATTTCTTGATCGATGCGATTTTGAATCATACGGTCTTCGATATTGCTTTCCGAATATTTCGGAGAGTTGAACAAATCGGTTTCCGTTTTGTCTGAGGAAGTTATTTTCAAGTGTTTCTCGCGTCGGAAAAAGTCAATTATCAAATTGTGGGCTATTCTTACTACCCACGACAAAAATATTCCTTTTTCGGTGTATTTGCCTTTCCTAAGCGATTTTATAACTTTTATAAAAGTATCTTGAAAAATATCTTCCGCAAGTTCTTTGTCTTTTACTTGCAAATAGATATAAGTATATACTCTACTTTTATGCCGTCCGAACAATACTTTTATACTTTGTTCGTCACCGTCTATGAACAGGTCTATAAGTTCTTGGTCTTCTAATGTTGTGTAGTTCATTTTTGTTCTTTTTTAAGTTTGAGTATAACTTTTCTTATAGGCAGTCCTCCATTTATTGGTTAAACAATTCTATTATTTATTTTTATTATTGGTTTTTATTAATTTTACGGCAGCAGACTAATAAGGTTTCAAAAAAGTTGCATTATTTTTAATTTTTTTGCTTTTTTTTGAAAAAAATGGTGTTAAACCTAAGATTAACACCATTTTAACAGAAATTTGAGTAGAAGATATTTTTTTATTCTGATTTTGTAGCTTTTTCTATCCAACTTTTTACTTCGTCGGCAGTTGGGTTTGCAAGGTTAAGTTTACCTTTTTTGTTAAGTCCGCAAAGGTCGTTGAAAAGTTTTCCTGCTTTGGCTGTTGCAAGGTTTTCTACTTTTAGAAATCCAAGCTTTTGTATTAATGATACCCATTCTGCGGGAATACCAATTTCTGTATAAGCTTCGGCTGGGTCGTATTCAAATTTCTTTTCGGGTTTCATCGATGGGAAGAACAATACGTCTTGAATTGATTCGCTATTGGTCATTATCATTGTTAGACGGTCTATGCCTATGCCAATGCCAGCCGTAGGAGGCATTCCATGGTCTATTGCAGTTAAAAAGTCTTCGTCCAAAACCATTGCTTCTTCATCGCCACGTTTTGCGAGAAGTAGTTGGTCTTCAAAACGTTGACGTTGATCTATTGGATCGTTTAACTCGCTGTATGCATTGCAAAGTTCTTTTCCGTTGCAGATGGCTTCAAAACGTTCTACAAGTCCTTCTTTGCTTCGATGTTTTTTTGTTAATGGCGACATTTCAACTGGATAGTCGGTGATAAATGTAGGCTGTATAATTTTTGCTTCGCATGTTTCACCGAATATTTCGTCAATTAACTTTCCTTTGCCCATGGTTGAATCCACTTCTACACCGAATTTTTTTGCGGTTTCGGCAAGTTCTTTTTCGTCCATATTTGAGATGTCAACGCCAGTGAAATGTTGTATTGCTTCAAACATTGTAAACCTTGCCCAAGGACGTTTGAAATCTATAATGTTTTCGCCAACTTTTACTTTTGTGTCGCCGTTGAGAGCTATGGCCACTTTTTCTACCATTTCTTCAACGGTATCCATCATCCAAAAATAGTCTTTGTAAGCAACGTATAGTTCTATTTGGGTGAACTCTGGATTGTGAAATCTGTCCATGCCTTCGTTTCTGAAGTCTTTTGAAAATTCATAGACTCCGTCAAATCCACCAACTATGAGTTTTTTAAGGTATAATTCGTTGGCTATGCGAAGGTAAAGTGTTTGGTCTAATGCGTTGTGGTGAGTTTTGAATGGTCGTGCCGATGCTCCTCCGTAAATAGGTTGAAGTATTGGAGTTTCCACTTCAAGGCAACCGAGATTATCAAGGTATTGACGCATAGTGTTCATTAGTTTTGTGCGTTTTATGAACACGTCTTTTACTTGAGGGTTAACTATTAAATCAACGTATCTTTTTCTGTAACGTTGTTCTGGATCAGTGAAAGCATCGTAAACTTTGCCGTCTTTTTCTTTTACAATAGGAAGTGGTTTTAGCGACTTGCACAATACTGTTAATTTTTCAACTCTTATTGACAATTCGCCCATTTTTGTGCGAAATACTTGGCCTTCTACACCAATAATGTCGCCGATGTCGAGCAACTTTTTGAACACATCGTTATACATTGTTTTGTCTTGATTTGGGCAAAGTACGTCGCGATTGAGGTATAATTGTATACGACCTTTGCTGTCTTGAAGTTCGGCAAATGATGCGCTACCCATTATGCGGCGGCTCATTATGCGACCTGCTATGCAGGCTCTAAAGTCGGTTGCGTACTCTTCGTTTTTAAGTCCAGCATATTTTTCTTTTAGTTCTGTAGAATATGTGTTTACTTCGTATTTTGGTGCTGGATAAGGGTCAATGCCAAGGTCGCGTAGTTTTTGTAGCGACTGTCGGCGTATTTGCTCCTGTTCGGATAGTTCTATGCTCATAACGATTTGTTGTTCAATATATTTTTTTTCTTATTTTGACGACAAAAATAGTTGTTTTGTTTTATTTTACAAAACATTATGTATACAAAAAATTATTAAACCGTGCCGCTACCTAATGTATGGTGCGGTACGGTTTATTTTTTTGCTTTGTGTTTTTATTTTTCAAGTGGGAATGTTGACATCATTTCGTTTACTTGGCCTTTTACTTTGGCGATAACGTCTTGGTTATTGATATTTTTAACCACTGTGTCAATAAAGTCAACAACTTTTAAAATATCGTTTTCTTTAAGTCCGCGAGTTGTTATTGCTGGAGTGCCGAGACGTATTCCTGATGTTTGGAATGCTGATCTGGTATCGAATGGAACCATGTTTTTGTTAGCTGTAATGTCGGCAGCTTCCAAAGCTGTTTGTACTTCTTTTCCTGTAAGGTCTGGGAAGTTTTGACGCAAATCAACAAGCATTGAGTGGTTGTCTGTGCCGTTAGAAAGAATTTTGTATCCTCTGTTCATAAGTTCGTTTGCCATAGTGCGTGCATTTTTCTGAACTTGTGTTTGATATTGTTTAAATTCAGGTGTTAATGCTTCACCGAAGGCAACGGCTTTTGCAGCGATAACATGTTCGAGTGGTCCACCTTGTATGCCTGGGAATACTGCGCTGTCGAGTAATGATGACATTTTGCGTATTACACCTTTGTTGGTTGTTTTTCCCCATGGATTGTCGAAATCTTTTCCTAAAAGGATTATTCCACCGCGAGGTCCACGTAATGTTTTGTGGGTGGTAGAAGTTACGATGTGAGCCCATTTTAGTGGGTTTTTGAGCAAACCTGCGGCTATAAGACCTGCAGGATGTGCCATGTCTATCATCATTATAGCCCCTACTTTGTCGGCAATTGCGCGCATGCGTTCGTAGTCCCAATCGCGAGAATATGCTGATGCTCCACCTATAATTAATTTAGGTTTGGTTTCGATGGCAACTTTTTCCATTTGGTCGTAGTCTATCAATCCTGTTTCTTTGTTGATGGTGTAAGAAACATGGTTGTAAAGTATTCCTGACGAGTTAACTTGACTGCCATGGCTGAGATGTCCACCGTGATCAAGGTCGAGTCCCATGAATGTATCACCGGGTTTGAGAACTGTCATCAACACAGCCATGTTGGCTTGTGCGCCAGAATGAGGTTGAACGTTTACCCATTCAGCATCGTATAATTTTTTTAGTCGTTCAATGGCTATATTTTCTACTTGATCTACAAATTTGCAACCACCGTAAAACCGTTTACTGGGTAGGCCTTCGGCGTATTTGTTGGTTAGCACGCTTCCCATTGCACGCATTACTTGTGCGCTTACAAAATTTTCTGATGCGATGAGTTCTATTCCGTTTTTTTGACGGCTGTATTCGTTTTCTATTAGGTTGAATACTTCAAGGTCTTTTTCCATAATGGATTTTTTGTTTAGTTTTTATGTTTTATGGCGGCAAAGTTAAAAATTAATATTATTCTATAAAATTTTTTAGGTTTTACTCAATGAAAAAAAATCTTATGTTTTTGTGAATATTGATGGAACTTTTAATTTTTAATTTTTAATTTCTTAACGTTTTATTGTTTTAAAAGACATTTATTTGCGTTCTTAAAAGAATTTTGTTATGAAAAAGAGGAAACGAAGTTATGCTGAGCGTTTTTTGGAATGGCGGCTAAGGCATATTGGTCCAGTAAGATTTACCATGATTCTGAGCGTTGTTGTTGGTTTGGTGGCAGCGTTGACAGCTTATGTTCTTAAGACCGCTACCCATACTATTGCTCATCTTACAGAAACTGGCATTTCCAAACAATTTTCTAATTATCTGTATTTTCTCTATCCATTTATTGGAGTTTCGCTTTCTGTTATTTTTGTAAAGTTTATTTTGCGACAGAATATTAGCGGAGGAATTCCACGAGTTTTGTATTCTATAAGTAAAGAGGGCGCGTTAATAAAGCCTCACAATATGTATTCATCGGTTATAACAAGCGCATTAACAGTAGGTTTTGGTGGGTCTGCGGGGCTTGAAGGTCCTACCGTTGTTACGGGTGCTGCCATTGGAAGTAATATTGGTCGGTGGTTGCATCTTAATTTTAAACAACGTCTTTTAATGCTTGGTTGTGCTACTGCGGCCGCTGTGTCAGCTATTTTTAAGGCTCCTATTACGGGTGTTGTATTTGTAATGGAAGTTTTTATGCTCGATTTGACGATGAATTCTCTCGTGCCATTGCTTATTTCTTCGGTGGTTGGGGTGTTGGTATCTTACTTTCTAATGGGCAGTTCTCCTGTTTATTTTTTTAGGCTTACTGATTTCTTTGCTGTTGAGGATTTTGTCTATTATTTAGTACTTGCCTTTGCAACAGCTGCATCGTCTATTTATTTTACTAAATGTTATATATGGGTTTCGCAGATTTTTCATAAGATAAACTCTACATGGGTTAAACTTTTTGGTGGTTGTTTTGTGCTTGGTGTTCTTATATTCTTTTTCCCATCGCTTTATGGCGAAGGATATGATGCTATAAATTCTTGTCTTAATGGAGATTGTCGCTATCTTTTTGAAAAAAGTTTTTTTGTACATTTTCAAAAAAATCCATGGCTTATTAGTGTGTTGCTACTTGCCGTTATAATGGTAAAAGCGGTTGCTACAGCTGCTACGTTTGGAAGTGGTGGCGTTGGAGGTATTTTTGCACCGTCGCTTTTTGTGGGAGCAAATACAGGTTTGCTTGTAGCTACTATTTTTGCGCAGCTTGGTTTTACTGATGTTTCTTCAGCTAATTTTGCGCTTGTGGGTATGGCTGGAACTATTGCTGGTGTGTTGCACGCTCCTCTTACAGCAGTTTTCCTTATAGCTGAACTTACAGGAGGTTACAAACTTTTTGTACCTTTACTTTTGGTGAGTACGGTTTCTTATTTGGTTACAAAAAAGGTGATTGTCAATAGTATTTATACTTATCAACTTGCGCGTCGCAACGAGTTGTTAACTCATCATACAGATAAAAACGTACTAACATTGATGCGATTGGACAAACTTATTGAGAAAAATTTTGCTGTTGTTCATCCAGAAGATAGTTTGCGAACATTAGTTGAAGTTGTTGAAAAAACTTCACGGAATATTTTTGCGGTGGTTGATAAAAATGATGGTACTTTTAAGGGGATTGTTAAACTTGATACAATTCGTAACATTATGTTTCATCCCGAATTATACGACAGAATTAAGGTGAGTGAATTGGTATTTCGTCCTGATTATACCGTACGACTTGACGAGAGTATGGAGTCGGTTGCTACAAAATTTACCAACTCCGACAAATTTAATATTGCGGTTCTTGACAGTGATAACAAATATCTTGGTTTTGTATCGCGAGCCAAGGTTTTTTCTACTTATAGAAAAATGTCAAAGGATTTGTCTGATGATTAAAAAGATTATCAGAGTGTTTATTTGTAAATAATGTTGTTAATAGCACCTGTTTTATATAAATAAAACAATGCTCCTAATATACAGAACACTATTATATATATAAGGAGTTTTGAAAATATTGTCATACGTTTTTTTTTCATAATTTTATAATTAATGGTTTGTTGAATTGTTTTTTGTTTTTTCAAGGTCTTGCAACGCTTTGTCAAGTTCCGAAAGGTTGTAATCTTTAACTGAGTTGTTGTCTATTTGTTTGTTAGTTGTAGCGTTGTAAGGTTGATTAAGAAAGGAAAATCCTTCGCGTTCCATTTTTTCTATAAGTTCAAGACCTTCTTGTTCAAATGCAGCATTTTGTAGATCAACACTATCAATAAAACTTCCTGATAATTCGATGAATCTATCCATCTCACCTATTTTGTAGCTAATGTCGTTTGCAAGAGCTTCGTTGGCCATGTCGAACATCAATTTTTTGTCGGTATCACCGTTTATAATGTTCATTGCATGTTTCATGGCAGAATAACCGCTCATTATGGCTTCTTGTTCTTGTTTACGCATTCTAACTTCGTTTTCGGTATCTTTTATCATATAAGTGGAGTTTGTGTGTATTTTTGTAAGAACACGATAAACCACTTGTATTTTTTCTATAAGGTTTTGGTATTTTGTGTTAAGTTCTTTTAATCTTCCGTATTGTCTTGTGTTAACGGCTATTAACTCGTTATTACCTTGTTTTTTTGCTTGTTGTGCGATGCGTAGTGTTTGTTGCATTTCCGATGTGTTTTGAGCCACAATAGAGTTAAGTTTTGTTAGCTGACCTCTCAGTTTGGTTATGTGAGTGTTCATTTCCTGTAAGTTTTTGTAGAGGTACTCTATGTAAGATTCAAGAATTTTTATGGGGTCAAGTTGTACAAAAATGCTTGTTATTTTGCGCATAATACCTTTGTAGGCATACCACAAGAGGTTTCTTGCTCTGCTATCGGTAAGAGCAAAAGCAATAGCACCAGCAATAGCAAATAGAGCTATTGTTCCGCCCATGCTACTTAAGGCGTTGGTTATATATGATACAATGTCGTTAAATTTTAATGCTACTAATGCTGCACCACCTATAAGTACAGCAGTGCCGAGTTTGCCTTCTGGTCTTTGAAAAAAATTTTTGGGTTTAAAGTTTTCCGTCATTTGTTTATTTTGTTTTAGACTGCAAATATAGTTTTTTTTTACTACTATGGTGCAAATTGCTTTAAAAAAAATAGCAATACAAAAAAAATATCACAAATGGTTTGTTTTTTGAAGATTTTTTTTATAATTTAGACCCTTATTAAAAAGTTGAAATAAATATATTAAAATGAAGTTGTTTGATGAAAAATTCCGTTCAAGTTTATACGAAACTATAGGTAAACTTGAAAGTGAATCACAGATAGAAGCTGTTGTTATAATTAAGAACAAGTCAGGTGATTATTCTCCCTGGGCTTTTGTTGTTGCAGCAGCGGTTGCTTTTTTGCTTTTTACGTTTTATATGTTTGCACCTATAGATTTTAATCCTTATTTTATGTTTGTTTCGTCTATAGTGGTGTTTGCATTAGTATTATTTTTATTAAAAAAGTCGGATGCATTATTGTCTAAATTTGTACCAAGCCGCATAAAAGAAAAAAATGTAGAGATTTATGCGCGAGCTATTTTTCAAAAAGGACACATTTATAATACTGGCGAACATACTGGTGTGCTTTTTTATTGTTCTGTATTCGAGCGTCAGACCGTAGTAATTCCCGATTGGGGCATAACATTGTCGGTTCCAGAGCAAGAAATGCAAGCCATAGTTGGTCGATTTTCAAAAGTTTTCAAGTCAGATAATCCCGCCGATGATATATTACAAGCACTTGCATTTGTATCACCTATTTTTGCAGAATCAATACCACATCGCGACGATGACATAAATGAAATTCCTGATGATTTGGATGTAGATTTATAAATAACATTAAAAACCTAAATAAAATTATGAAAAAACAACACTTTATTAAAATATTCTCAATCTTAGGCTTAATATGCCTTGTCGCGTTTTTAATGCTATATTTTGCTGATGATAGTTTTGCGCGTCCGGGAGGTGGACACGGTCATCATGGAGGTTATAGTCGTGGAAGTGGCGGTTATAGAGGAAGTTATAGTGGCGGCTATGGAGGTGGCGTATTTATCCTTGGCGATAGTTGGTGGATATGGTTGATTATTATTGTTGTATATTATGTTATCAAGTCTATTGCATCAAAAGATGAACAAGAAACTATAAGTTCTGCACCCACAACAAAAAATATAACGACTTCAAGTTCAGACATTAATTCAAAACTTGCACAACTTATAGAAATTGATCCTAACTTTTCAAAACCTATATTTTTGGATTTTGTTAGCGTTTTGTTTACAAAATTTCATTATTATGCAGGTGAAGGGCAGGTTCAAAAACTTACACCATTTTTTGAAGGTGATTTACAAAATTGGGAAAAATACACAATTTCAGAACTCTCAATTGCTTCTGTGCGTATATCTGATGTGGAATTGCATCAAGATGGGTTTAATTCTATTTTAGTAACAATAGATGCCGATTACACAACAAATATGCGTCCACAATATGGTAGCAAAAGTATAAGACGTTCAACCAAACAAAATTGGCTTTTTGCTCGTCCAGAAAATGCTGTATCTGTTCAACCTCAAGGTTTTGGAGTATTACGTTGTCCAAATTGTGGAGCACCAGCAAATTTTACAGATAGTGGTCAATGTCTAAGTTGTGGCTCAGAAGTGTCGCATAATGCAGGACAATGGGTTGTAAAGGGTGTTAAAGTTTTGCGAATGGAAGGTTTCAACTCTCAAGATATGCTGGATTATGCAGAGGAATATGGCACAGACTTACCTACAATAAAAAGCGCGCAGTTAAAATCTCTTGCAGGAGTTTTCTCTCAGCAACATCCAGACTTAATTTCAGTGAGCGACCAACAAAACTACGTCTATGCAGGATTTATAAAAACAATTGCAGAACCATATTTTTTAGAAATTTATCAAAATTGGTCGGATGGTACTTGGAACAATGTTCGACATCTTGTAAGCGACAGACAATGGCAATCAATGGATTTATATATGCAAGGTTACAATAGACTTGGTTACAAAAATGTGTTAGAAAACGTTAAAATTTTACGTTGTGATGCTGCTGATTATTTTCTTGATAATAATTATGAATCAATAACTATTAGAATTTTTGCACAATGTCTCGACTATGTAGTTGATAAATCAGGCAAAAAACTTGCTGGAAATAATCGTACACCAAGAGTATTCAGCGAATATTGGACTTTTGTATGTAAAAAAGGTATTAAAGCTAAAACATCAGAATTTAAAAAGTGTCCATGTTGTGGAGCACCTGCTGATAATATGGGGCAAGGTGGTCTTTGCGGATATTGTGGTAGCAAAATTACTGATGCTAACTTTTCTTGGGTATTATTTTCAATAACACAAGACGAAGAATACAGGGGTTAATATTGTATCAAATCATTATTTTATCCGATAGACATAGAATTAAGATTCTATCGGATAAATATAATAATTAATAATAAATCAACAGTTTATTAAAGAAATCCTTGCTAAATTTTACGGAATCTAAATTTTAAATCTAAATAGTTGGTTAACAAAAACTTGAGAAAAAAAAAGTGAAAAAAAGAAAAAAAGATTAAAAAAAATTTGGAGAAAGGCAAAAAAAGCATTTATCTTTGCACCCGCAAAACGAAGGAACAAGGTTCTAAAAAATAATGAAAAGCAAGTTAGAAGAAATCAATACAGAAGCATAAATAAAAGCAGAAGTATGAATAAAAAAACGAAAAACAAACAAATAATTTTGAACAAAAAAAAATAAAAAAAGTTCAAAAATAAATTTGGAAAATAAAACGAAAACAACTAACTTTGCAGCCGCAAAAGCAAAGAAAAATCAATTCTCGAAAAGAAATAAAAACGAGAAAAAAAATAAAAAAAAAACTTCAAAAAAAGTTTGGAGAAAATAAAAAAGCGATTTAACTTTGCAGCGCGGAAATAAATCTTCTTTTTAGATGGTTAAACATTAAAAAGGAACAAGCACGGGAAACCGAGCAACGATATTTGAAAGACTGAAAGCAAGCACAAAAAAAGTTTTGAGCAAAAAAGTACAAGCAAGTCAATTACTTAAAAGAAATTTTTTTTAGACGTTCTTTAAGATAGTCTAATACGCCGAGAGGCGGACAAGAAATTATACAACGAAGAGTTTGATCCTGGCTCAGGATAAACGCTAGCGGCAGGCTTAACACATGCAAGTCGAGCGGCAACGGTGTCAGCAATGACAGCCGGCGAGCGGCGAATGGGTGAGTAACGCGTATGCAACCTACCTTTATCACAGGGATAGCCTTCCGAAAGGAGGATTAATACTTGATAGTTTTTTTGTAAGGCATCTTATAAAAAATAAAGATTCATTGGATAAAGATGGGCATGCGTGGCATTAGTTAGTTGGTGAGGTAACGGCTCACCAAGACGATGATGCCTAGGGGTTCTAAAAGGAAGGTCCCCCACATCGGCACTGAGACACGGGCCGAACTCCTACGGGAGGCAGCAGTGAGGAATATTGGACAATGGGCGAGAGCTTGATCCAGCCAACCCGCGTGAAGGAAGAAGGTTTTATGAATCGTAAACTTCTTTTGAAAGGGACTAAAGTTATCTACGCGTAGATATTTGAATGTACCTTTCGAATAAGCATCGGCTAACTCCGTGCCAGCAGCCGCGGTAATACGGAGGATGCGA
>CALFIU010000062.1 GCA_937877455.1 uncultured Bacteroidales bacterium | reverse complement strand
ATGTAGGGGCGGACCTGCGTGTCCGCACGATCAAATGAAATTGACGTTAAAAAAAATACAAAAAAAATTTTGCGTTATTGTTTTTTTGTATAAATTAGCAGTTGTTTAAAAACTAATTTTTAACTAAAAATGGCAGTAGATAAAGCAATTTTAGACAGAGCAAATGAATGGCTCACCGAAAAATTTGATAAAGAAACTCGTGAAAAAGTAAAATTTCTAATCGAAAACGATGAAAAAGAACTCGTTGAATCTTTTTACAAAAGTCTTGAATTTGGAACTGGCGGCCTGCGCGGAATAATGGGCGTTGGTACAAACAGAATGAATATTTACACCGTAGGAATGGCTACACAAGGATTGGCCAACTACTTGAATAAAAATTTTAAAGGTCAACAAATAAAAGTAGCCATTGCACACGACAGCCGCAACAATAGTCCACTTTTTGCAAAAACAACAGCTGACATATTTTCGGCAAATGGCATAAAAGCCTATCTTTTTGAAAGCCTTAGACCTACGCCAGAATTATCTTTTGCCATCCGTCAACTCGGTTGTCAAAGTGGTGTTGTTATTACTGCATCGCACAACCCAAAAGAATATAACGGTTACAAAGCATATTGGCAAGACGGCGCACAAGTTATTGCTCCACACGACAAAAACATTGTTGAAGAAGCTGCAAAAGTATCTATCGCCGACATTAAATTTAACGGAAATCCACAACTAATTGAAAAACTCGGCGAAGAGTTTGACAAAATATATCTCGAAAAAATAAAAACCCTTACGCTTTCGCCAGATGCAATAAAAAAACAAAAAGACATGAAAATAGTCTATACGCCAATTCACGGAACAGGCGTTAGACTTATTCCTGAAATATTGAAACTCAAAGGGTTTGAAAATATTATCACAGTAAAAGAACAATGCGTTCCCGATGGAAATTTTCCAACAGTAATTTCGCCAAATCCAGAAAATGCTGAAGCTCTTAAAATGGCCATCGAACTCGCAGAAAAAGAAGGTGCTACACTTGTAATGGCTTCTGACCCAGATGCAGACCGTGTTGGAATTGCTGTTAAAGACGATAACGGAAAGTTTGTATTGATGAACGGAAACCAAACTGGTTCAATTTTAGTTTACTATCTTTTAACCAAATGGAAAGAAAACGGAAAATTAAACGGAAAACAATACACCGTAAAAACAATTGTTACCACCGAACTTATAAAAGCAATGTCAGATAAATTTGGCGTAAAAAATTACGATGTGCTAACAGGTTTCAAATTTATTGCTGACATAATAAAAAAACAAGAAGGTAAAACACAATTTATTGGCGGCGGCGAAGAAAGTTATGGATACCTTTCTGGTGAATTTGTACGCGACAAAGATGCTGTAATAGCATGTTCGCTAATTGCGGAAGCTGCTGCATGGGCAGCAGAAAAAGGCAAAACAATGTACCAGTTGCTCAACGACATATACCTCGAGTATGGATATTATCGCGAAGCTCTTGTAAACATTGTAAAACAAGGCAAATCTGGAGCAGAAGAAATTCAAAAAATGATGACCGACTATCGCCAAAATCCTCCCAAGGAACTTGGTGGTAGCAAAGTTGTTGTTATAAAAGATTATCAATCAAGCTGCTGTACAGATTTAACAAATGGAAAAACAGAAGTTATAGATTTGCCAAAATCAAATGTTTTGCAATTTTTTAGCGAGGACGGCAGCAAAGTATCTGTTCGCCCATCGGGAACTGAACCCAAAATTAAATTTTATTTTGGAGTAAAACAAGCCGTTGAAAATGCTCAAGACATTGCCAAAGCTGAAAACGCATGCAACCAAAAAATTGAAAACATTAAAAAATCTTTGAACATTTAATTTATCAAAATATTTTTAGTGGTAAAACAAAAGTAAAGAAATTTTTTTTCATTTTGTAAATATGGGCTGTCTTCGGGCGGCCTTTTTTCTAAAATACAAAAAAACTTTTGCGAATAATGGCAAAATATTGGCTAACAATAGTAATTTTTATTTTGATAAAAACAAACGTTTATTCTCAAAAAACAGAAAATTACCAAAATAAACAAACGCAATCCTTTTGCAAAATGCTACACCAAACCTCAAGCGATGGCATAATAATGTTTGGAATTGCAAATGGATTAGATTTTTTATATTCAAAACCATTATGTAGCGATAATTCAACATCTGATTGCAAAAAAATAACAGGCAAAAATCCTCTTTTTGTAGAAAACGATTTTTTATTTTCTTCAGAAAAAAAATTTTGGAACAACGAATTAGAATTAACCAAAAAAGCAGCATTAGAACAAGGAATTGCAATAGGATATTGTTGGCATTTAAGAGGAATGAACTCAAAATCGTTTTACAATAACAGAGAAGACACTTTTTTAGCAAAAAAAATTTTAATTGATGGAAGCGTTGAACAAAAATGGTTTATCAATTTGATAGACACATTGTTAACCCCAACATTCAAAAAACTTGGATTTCCAATAATTTTTAGACCATTTCACGAAATGAATGGTAATTGGTTTTGGTGGGGCAAAAACAATATTTCACCCCAAGAATACATCAAACTTTATAGATTAACAGTAGATAGATTAAGAAAAAATGAAGTTAACAATTTACTATACGCATGGAGCCCCGATACACGTTTCGATACAGCATATTATCCAGGCGACAACTATGTTGATGTATGCGGACTTGATGCCTACGAACCCGGATGCTCACCTTATCACGGCAACAAAATTTTTGCAACAGAATTTGAAAAATTAATTGAATTTACAAAAAATCATAAAAAATTATCAGCAATTTGTGAAACCGGCCTCAGAGAATACAATGGCGTTTGGCGATACCCAATGGAAATTCCACAATTTTGGACACAAAAAGTAATAGGACAAATAACTAACCAAGATAACAAATCAAAAGGTATTGCATACGTAATGAGTTGGTATAACGCAGATTGGAACAAAGATAACAAAGGCTCATTATATTATCCACACCCAAAAATAAAACAGCAATTTGGCAAAAAAGGAAAAGAAGCAATTAAAGATTTTAAAAAACTCAAAAAAATGAAAAATGTTTACTTTCAAGGAGAAGGTATAAAATTTTATCAACAAGAATAGACATAATTTTTTTCAAAAAAGTAAGGAATATATCAAATATTTTTTATAGTTTTGCCATTCGAAACTATAAAAGAAATAAAAGATAATTAATTGATTTACAAAAAATTGCAGCATAGAAAATATGCAGCATATCAATTAGAGATGAAACGTTTGCTAAAAACTATCACCATAATGTCATTGGTTATGTTAAATGCTTGCAATAAAGATGCAAAACAGCCCGAAGCAGAAATAATTGCAAAAGAATTTTTGGAGTTTGGCAACACTCGTATAGATAATTACTATTGGATGAACGACCGCAAAAACCCAAAAGCTTTGGCATATCTAAAAGCTGAAAACGCATATTTAGAAAATACATTAGGAAAACGTACAAAAAAGCTACAAGATAAAATATACAAAGAACTAAAAGCCAGACAGAAAGAAATTGATTCCACTGTTCCATACCTTGAAAACGGCTACTATTATTATATGCGCTACGAAAAAGATAAGGATTATGAAATATATTGTCGAAAAGAAAATCTCGATTCTGCCGAAAACATACTTTTGGATGTCAACCAACTTGCAGAAAAATACGACTTTGTAGATGTTGACGAGGTAATAATTAGTCCCGACAATAGAACAATGGCGTATGCAATTGACACAATGTCGCGCGGACGTTATGAAATTAGATTTGTAAACCTTACAAATGGTGTACCTTTAACAGGAAAAATAAAAAACACAGACGGTGATATTGTTTTTGCAAACGATTCTCGTACAACTTTTTACGTAAGTAAAGATCCACAAACATTAAGAGGTTTTAAACTTTTTAGGCATATAATCGGGCAAGACGTAATGCACGATAAAGAAATTTTTTACGAAGAAGACCCTGTTTACGAATTATCATTAGAAAAAAGCAAAAGCGGCAAGTATATATTTCTAAATCATTATAATTCAATATCTTGCGAAACAAGAATAATTCCAGCATCTAATCCCTATGCAGAGCCAATTGTATTTAGAAAAAGGCAAAAAAATTTAGAATATTATGTTGACCACTGCAATGGCAAATTTTTTATACGCACCAACGAAAATGCTAAAAACTTTTGTATAGTTACTTGCGACTCAACATCATACAACAATAATTGGAAAGTAATTGTACCACATCGCGATAGTGTTTTTATTGAAGATTTTGAAGTTTTCGACAAATTTCTTGTTGTCAACGAACGTCGAAATGGGCTTAACGTATTTGAAATTATAAACCTTGAAAACAACGAAAGCCATTTATTAGATTTTGGACAAGAAACATACGATGCATGGTTTGAAGACAACCCTGAACCCAAAAGTGAATTGTTGAGATATGGTTATTCATCGTTCAACACGCCATGTTCTACCATCGACTATGATATGCGTAAACGCGAAAAAACAATTTTGAAAGAAGAAATTGTAAACAATTTCAACAAGTCAGACTATGAAGTAAAAAGGATATTTGTAGAAGCAAGAGATGGTGCAAAAATTCCAGTATCAATGCTTTACAAAAAAGACATCAATCTAAATGGCAACAACAATTTGCTACAATATGCTTACGGAGCATACGGATACAGCGAAGAAGATAGTTTTTTTCAATCAATTTTCAGCCTCGTAGATAGAGGTTTTGTATTTGCACTCGCACATGTAAGAGGTGGTAGCGAACTTGGTCAACAATGGTATGAAAATGGGAAACTACTCAACAAAAAAAATACTTTCAACGATTTTGTTGATGTTAGTAAATACCTTATTGACAACAAAATAACATCACCACAAAAATTATATGCTCAAGGTGGTAGTGCTGGCGGACTTCTTATGGGCGTAATTGCAAACACTAATCCTGAACTTTACAGAGGTATAATAGCCGAAGTGCCTTTTGTTGATGTTGTAACAACAATGCTTGATGAAACAATACCTCTAACATCAGGCGAATATGATGAATGGGGAAACCCAAATGATAAAAATTATTACGATTATATATTGTCATATTCTCCATACGACAATATTACACAACAAGATTACCCTAATATGTTGGTAACCACTGGTTTACACGATTCACAAGTTCAATATTGGGAACCAGCAAAATATGTCGCCAAACTAAGAAGTTTAAAGACTGATGACAATAATCTTTATCTCTACACCAATTTATCTGCTGGACACCATGGAGCATCAGGCAGAACAGGTAGGTTTAAAGAAAAAGCATTACAATGGGCATTTATACTTGATTTGGCTGGATTTAAAGAAAAATAAAACGTGAAATTTTCAGACGATATTACAAACGAAGAACTTAACAACCTTGAAATCAAAGCATTTGAAGGTGAGGTAACTGTTGTTGAAAATTTGGAGGATGTACCAAAAGCTGTAGAATATTTAAACAAATTTAAAATAATAGGGTTCGACACAGAAACACGCCCCTCTTTTAAAAAAGGCAAAGTCAACAACATAGCATTATTACAATTTTCTACAGAGGAACGTGCTATACTATTCAGAACCAATAAGATAGGACTTCCTAATGAAATCATAAAAATATTTGAAAACCCAAATATCTTAAAAATTGGAGTTGCCGTGCACGACGACATAAGAGGGTTGCAAAAATTAAATAAATTTGAACCAAATGGCTTTGTTGAACTACAACAGTTAGTAAAAAAATACGGCATAATGGTGGCAGGACTAAAAAAAATGGTAGGAATTATCCTAAAATTTAGAATTTCAAAAGCCAAACAACTTTCAAATTGGGAACAAACAAAGCTGTCGCAAGGACAAATAATATACGGTGCCACCGATGCTTGGACAGCATTGCTTATTTATAAAAAACTAACCAATACAAAAATATAGTTATGAACAGTCAATTATTAGAAAAAATTACAAAAAAATATCAAGAGAAGTTCTCAGAAACCCCTATTACACTACGCGCCCCGGGTAGAATTAACTTGATAGGCGAACACACCGACTATAATGAAGGCTTTGTTTTGCCAACTGGAGTAAGTGCCGCCATATATTTTGCAATGGGAAGTCGAAACGATGATAAAGTTTGTCTGTATTCCTATGATTTTAATTCAGAATGTCAATTCAACCTCTCAGACACACAAAAACCCAAAGAACAATGGGCATCGTACCTTTTTGGTATCACCAAAATAATAATGGAAAAAGGATACAAAATAAAAGGTTACAATTGTGTATTTGGCGGCGATGTACCTGTTGGTGCTGGAATGTCATCTTCTGCGGCATTAGAAAGCGGCTTGGCATTAGGAATAAGCGAGTTGAACAATCTAAAACTCGACAAAATGGAAATGGCTAAGATTGGACAAAAAAGCGAACACGAATACGTGGGAGTAAAATGCGGAATAATGGATCAATTTGCAAGCATATTTTCAAAAGCAGGGAAATGTGTAAAACTTGATTGCCGCTCGCTTGAATACGAATACTCAAAACTCGAACTTGGACAATACATGTTTGTATTAACCGACAGCAAAGTAAAACATTCGTTGGCATCGAGCGAATATAACACTCGCCGCGAAGAATGTGCGTTGGGTGTTAGCGCATTGCAACAAAATTTTGCAGAGGTAAATTCTTTGCGCGATGCCGACCTACCAATGTTAGAAACAATTGTAAACTCGGTTAACGAAAAAGTATTTGACCGTTGTCGTTATGTAATAGAAGAAAACAATCGTGTAATTGAAGCATGCAAACAACTTAATGCTGGCAACCTTGAAGAATTTGGCAAACTGCTATATGCGTCGCATGAAGGTCTTAGCAAACTTTACGAAGTAAGTTGCAAAGAACTTGACTTTTTGGTAGATAAAACCAAAAACATGGATTACATTCTCGGTAGCAGAATGATGGGTGGCGGTTTTGGTGGTTGCACACTTAGTTTAATAAAAAAAGATAAACTTGAAGAATATCAAAGCGTTATAGCACCTGCTTATAAGGCTGCTTTTGGTATCGACTGTAAATTTTACCCAGTTGTTGTAGAAAATGGTACTGAACGCATTAGTTAATCGATAAAAAATATTACATAAAAAACCGTCCAACATTTATGGACGGTTTTTTTATTTATATCCATAAGTTGTAATAATTTTAATATCATCGGTTTTTGTTCGTTCTTCAAGCCATTTTTTTAATTTTTCAACATCTAATTTTTGATTTTTCAAATCTGCCGTCAACTCAATAACAGCAAAATTTAAATAACAATTAGGCAAAGTATCAGACTCAATATTTTTTGCACACGCCAAATAAATTGATTTAACATTTGGAAAAAGAATCTTAACTTCTGAATTTAAATTATCACTAATTTGCTCATACTTAGTATATTGTAACAATTTATCTTCAAGAGTTTTTATGGTTTGCGATTGATGCTCAATCTTTGCCGAATAATTTTTGTCCATAGAAGACAAATCAGCTAACTTATTATTTAGACGCATAATACTATCGGTTTGAACTCCTTGAATTATATTTAGGCTATAATCCGAAAGCCCATATCTTTCCAATTTATTTGCTGCCAATGATATTTCTTGCTGCGATACTTCACGACCAATAACTGCAAAATTCAATAAATTTTTGTCAGCATCGGTTTCTTGCGAAATAATTTGTGTGCCATGCCAACATAACTCTTCTTTTGCATAAGTTTTAACACTACGCCTTAAAATACTGTCTGTTACTAAGTTATAAGTTAAAAATAATGCAGGAATCATTGTTAAAACAATAATTGACATTATGTAACGATGGCTTTTGAGTGCAAGTTTTGGTGGCAATTCTTTACGATGAAATTTCATCAATCTAACCCCACAAAACGTTGCAGAACAAATAAATACAGTGTTGATAAAATAAAGATAAAAAGCTCCTAAAAAATAATAAATATTACCAACTGCTATGCCATATCCAGCCGTACAAAGTGGAGGCATAAGAGCCGTTGCAATAGCAACACCGGGAATTACGTTTCCTTTATCTCTTGATGCAATGGCAATTATACCTGCAGCTCCACCACAAAATGCAATAAAAATATCGTAAATAGTGGGGGAGGTGCGCGCCAAAAGTTCTGACTGTGCCTCGTCGAATGGCGAAAGCAAAAAATAAATCGTTGCTGTTAGAATACTTATACACGTGGCAACAGCATAATTTTTAAATGCCGAATTTAAAAGTTTTAAATCATTAATACCAACCGCTAAACCCATTCCAATTATTGGCCCCATAAGCGGCGAAATAAGCATTGCACCAATAATTACCGCTGTAGAATTGACGTTAAGTCCAAGCGAAGCAATAAAAATTGCAAAAATCAAAATCCAAAGGTTAATTCCCTTAAATGATATACCTCGAGTTATACTATTAATTGTAAGTTTTTCATTTTCAAGGTCTTGAGAAATATTAAAATAATTTTTTGCTTGTCGTAAAATTCTATTTTTGTATGTTGACATTTTTTTTATTTATGTGGATTATATTAATAAACATACAAAATTTAGGCAAAAAAACAAAAAAATTTAATTTTTTATAGCATCAAGAAATTGTGAAAAGTTGTCAATAACATTTTTGGTTTTTGATTCTAATCTTTTACGACTTTGATGACCTCTACAAACAAGTACACACGAACATCCAATTATTTGCGATATTTTAAAATCGTGTGTGGTATCACCAACAAAAACCGTATCTTGAGCCGACAAAGAATGACGTTTTTTAAATTCTTCGGCCAAAAATTCTTTGCCACCACCAAGATTATCCGTTATACCACAAACTTCAACAAAATATTTTTTTAAGTTAAAAATTTCTAAATCTTTAACCAATTCAGAATTTTTGCGTGCAGAAACAATATAGTTTTTTCCGCCATTTTTGTTTATAAAATCAAGAGTTTCAACAACATCAGAAAAAATCGTAGTTTCACAAATCCTACTATTGTAAGTTTCAATATATTGTTGACCAATAACAGAAAAATCTTCTTTATCAAAATTAAAACCAACAGCTTGATAATAATCTTTTACAGGAAAATCAAAAATTTCGCGATATTCCAAAAGTGAAACATTTTTTAAACCTCGCTGTGTTAAAAATTTATTTAAAATGCTTACACTCAAATCTATATCATTAATTATTGTACCATTCCAATCCCAAATAAAATTTTTATAAACCATTTTAGTTGCAGAAAAAAATAATAAGTGAAAAAAAATAATCATTATTGCAAAAATAAATGTTTTTTATACCTTTGCAACCAAAACAAAACAATTATTTTGAATTTTTTATTTGCAATAAAGCATTTTTTTTGCGCGGGATATTATAAAGGACACCGTGTTCACTCGCCAAATATTTATAATTTTTTTGAAAAAGCTATTTTTTCAAAAAAACAGTTTGATTACTCTGCCGCAGAAAACGCCAATAATGCTTTGAAAAAATCTAAGCAAAAAATACAATCTTTATCAATTGGTGCTAAAGGAACAGGCAAAATTACAGAAAAAAAAGTGTCAGACATTGCAAAAAAATCTTCATCATGCGGACGTTACGGAAGACTATTACAACGTATTTCAGCATTCTTACAACCAAGCACAATAGTTGAACTTGGTACATCGCTGGGCATCGGAACAATTTATTTGGCATCTGAATGCGAGTCTGCAAAAATTATAACCGTAGAAGGTTGCTCCGAAACTTTAAAAATTGCAAAACAAAATTTTATAAAATTTAACAAACAAAACATCGAAACCATAAATGCAAATTTTAACGATGTATTAGAACCTATACTAAAACAAAATACTAATACAAGTTTGATTTTTGTTGATGGAAACCATACGTATGACGATACAATTAGTTATTTTTCAACAATTTGCAAGTATGCTAATGATAATCTTGTTGTTATTTTTGACGACATCAATTGGTCGAAAGGCATGACAAAAGCATGGCGAAAAATTCAAAACACTTCGCAAGTGGTGGTATCGGTAGAAACAGCACGTATGGGAATTATATTTTTCAACAAGGCTCTAACGAAAAAAAATTATTGCACAAGGTATTGATTAAAATATTGAAAATTTAAAGCGGAGTTACCAATAATTATGAAAAAGTTTTTAATTATAGCATTATTTTGTTTATCGGCTGGCTCTGTTTGCAGTCAAGACTACAACATGCTCGGCAAAACATATAACGACATTTTTGAAAAATTTAACCTCGACCCTGAGTTTTATGTTAAAGTTGATACGATTGATGAAGGAAAAACTGTTACAATAACTTGTCGAAAATCAAGTAATTATCCTTATTATTACTACGAAATTGACCCCGAAACAAGAGAATGTGTATGTTTTTGTACAGTATCCAAAGACAGGCAAGTTTATGACGCATGTTTAGATTTGCTATCAATATGGGGAAAAGAAATATTAGCCGACGAAACACACGAAAATTTTGTATTTGAAGTTAAAGATAAAACAAACCAACCTCTCATCTACACCGTAAAACAATACAATGGCGAACAAATAAGTATGAGAAATATATTCTACATATACGTTACCAGAGAGAATAAACAATAAAAAACGATATTTTAACTAATTTTTGTAGCTACAAAAAGCGTTGAATATTCCAACGAATTTTTAACAAAAATTTGTTTATTATCAATTTTGTCAAAACCTGCATTTTTAAGCATCAATTTCATCTCATTGCAACCATACCAACGGCTTAAAATAGTGTCAAGCCTTGATTCAACTAACCTTCCTTCATCAAAAAGTTCATATTTTGCCAACGACGTACACACTTGTTCATCAAAATCAAAACTATCGCAATGTGAATAAACAAAAGTTTGGTTTGTATCTGCATTAAAAACAGTTTTACCTATTTTCCAATTTTTGTCTAAAGACGAAGAAATGCCTTTCCATGGAACAAATGTTTCAATCAGCAAACTACCTCCATTTTCCAATGCTGAAAAAAAATTACACAAGCAACGCTGAGCATGCTTGTAATCGGTTATCATAGAAAATGTTCCTCGCGGAATAAAAATTGTATTATATTTTTGTTGCGGAATAAAATCAGAAAAATCATCATTATAAAGCAATGCCGTTAGACCCTGAGATTCAAGATTTTCTTTACAAATTTTAATCTGATCTGCCGAACCTTCCACACCATCGCAAACAATATCCCTTTTAAGTAACTCTCTCAAAATAACTCCATTGCCACAATTAACTTCGAGCATAGGAGACGAAAAATTTGATAACTCTTTTATATAAAAATCTGCCATTACCGAACTTTCGGTGTCTGACAATAAATACCACTGCGATAATTTTTCATCGCTAAGATATTGATTTTTAATCATTTGATTTGTCATATAATTTTAATCTACTTTTGGCAAAATAAAGAAAATATAAATCAAATTCAAAATTTTTTTTATAATTTTTCACGGTATCAACTTAATGGAAAACTTACGTTGCTCGGTACAACAAAAAACTATAAAATTTAAAATTATGTCGTCATTACACATACGCAACATTTTTACAAAATCTTTACTAAATAAATTTCCATAAAAATGCCAAGCAAATAAAACGCTGTCGCAATTATCTTTTTGCAACTCTACATAAAACGAATCTACTTGATTTCCAAACTCTTGATAAAAATAATCTATGCCATGTTTAAAAGTAAAAGAATACTTTGACCTATACATCATAGGTGGATTATTTGCTGTAATTTTAATTTCAGGAAATAAAAAAGTATCTGTTGCTCTATTTTGTCTTATTGCTAATATGTCTGTTATATAAAAATCATAACAAGCATTTTTTACAAAATGAATAATTTCTTGGTCAAAAACACCAGATTTCTTTTCAAATTTAAAAAAACCACTCGGTTGTATTGAATTAATTTTAAAACCAACAATTTTAATAGACGAAGTATCGTACGACGATATGCTTGGATAAACATAAATAGCAGGATGTTGCAACAAATACTGCGTTGTATGTTGCGAAATAAGCAAATTATCGCGCCATGTGTCTAATACAACATCATCTTTTATTACATAAAAATTTTCTGTATAACTACTTATTTTCTGCGTTTTATGCTTGGTATTACAAAGTTTTATATCAGATATATAAATCCTACTACCGGCTGATGCTTTACAAATTAAATTTTTCTGTGCAGTGGTTAAAAATGCACTTTGAGAAGTCTGTTGCTCTGTAAAACCATCGTCAATGATACTCAATGTAAACGATTTTACAAACATATTTTGTGGAATGTTTTCCAACCGTTGAATATTGGCAATATCAGAACTAAGTACATAATCACCATTACCAAAATTTCCCAAAGTTATCTGCGCCTTACACACAATTGGAAAAAATGCAAACAAAAAGATTAGTTTTGTAATTTGTTTCATAAAAAAGCCGATTTTGATTATTGCAAGTATATCTAAAATTTGTTAAAAAAAGAAAAAAAATTGAGTAAAAAAGGGGTAAAAAAGAACATTTATGTTTCAATTTTGTGTAATTTTGTAAAAAACAAACAAAATGAAACCAGAAATTTACAAGTATATTTTTGAACTTGATTTTAAAGTGCGCGACTACGAATGCGACATCCAAGGAATAGTTAACAATGCTGTTTACCAAAACTATCTTGAACATACTCGCCACGAATTTCTTCACAGCCTAAACGGAGATTTTGCTACAATGCACCAAAATGGAATTGACCCTGTGGTGATAAAATCCGAACTTGAATATAAATACCCATTGCGTAGTGGAGATGTTTTTGTGTGTAGATTGGCGTTGCAACGCGAAAACTATGTTAAATTTAAATTTATTGAAGACGTTTTTGTAAAACTATCGGATGGCAGCGAAAAACTTTGCCTTAAAGGAATAATCACCTGCGCTGTTACTATGAAAGGACGACCTGTAAAAATAAATGTCTTACCCGAAGGTATTTTAAAATTTATCAGCACTGGCGAAGATGAACAACAAAAATAAAAGATTTTTTCTTAAATTTTAATCTAATTAACAATAGCCCAACTATTTAAAAGTTTTTAGTTGGGCTATTAGTTTATGCTAATATAATCTTATCATCTTTTTCTACAATCTCGTTGTTATGCATCAAATAATTAATTGCATCAGTGGTGATAATGTCTAACGATGATGTCCAACGCGAAAATCCCATTATTTTACTTACTGAACGTTTAAGTTCGTCCATTGGTACAGCTATTTGATTGGCTACTAAGTATTTGATAGCATTTGCCATTTCTAAACATGGAATTTGCAAAGCTTCACGATTGCTGTTAATGCGAAAACTTGTATAGTTAGCAGGGGTAACACTATCACTCCAAAGCGTTGTTTTATCGTTAAAAGAAGTGGTTGGCACACAACGTTTTAAAACAATATTTTTTATTTCATTTGCAAAATGCGGTGTTATTCTACTAAGTCGCCATGCTGTTGCAATACGTTTTATAGCATAATCCATGGTTATTGGAGCTTCTATGTTTAGCAAAGTTGAAAGTTGACTATCCAAATAATCAAGATACAAACCTTGCACATACTCAATATCAGACGAAACTTCTTTCAACTCAGCACTCTGATATTCAACAGGTTGACAAACATAATTGGATTGTTGCAACAAACTACTATTGCTTTCTTCAAGTTTTATATCTTCTTGTACATCAACACTTTGTGTATTTTGTGTAGGTTGTTGATTAACGGTTGATATTTTATCCAAAATATTGGATATAACTTTGTTGCTATCGTTAAACCAATCCACCGACCAAACTTTTAATGTATTCCAACCAAGAGCATTTAAAATATCTGGTTGAATAATTTCTCTGTCGCGAACAGTTTTCGATTTCGACGGGTTGTCGTTGTCGCAAACGATAGCAAGAATATAGCGTTCTGGGTCGTTGGGGTCGCAAACGGCAACATCAATTCTAAATCCCGAACAACCAACGCAAGTATCGGCATTGTAGCCATGTAACCTAAGTTTTTCGGCAATCTGCTCAGCTACAACATTTTTTTCGTTTTTATCAATAGTAGCATTTTTAATTGCAGATACGCCACGTTGAGCAAAAGCCAAAAACTTTTTAAGCCCTTCAACACCCTTGGACATGGTGCGGTTGAGATCTATCATGTCGGCAGTCAACGAAGAAAAAACCATCATTTCATAACGAGCTCTCGATACCGCCACATTAAGCCTGCGTTCACCACCTTTTTGGTTTAACGGACCAAAATTCATACTAACTCGTCCTGACGCATCTGGTCCATAACCAACCGAAAACAAAATAACGTCGCGTTCATCGCCCTGTACGTTTTCAAGGTTTTTAACAAAAATAGGTTCATTGCCCGACATTGCTATTTTTTCCATATCTGGATATGTTGCAAACAAATCGTTGAGCATATCGTCGATAAGTTGTTGTTGCACAATGTTGAAGGTTACCACTCCAATACTCTGCTTACAAAGCTGACTATCGCTTAAACGACGACGTATTTCGTCAATCACCGCCTTGGCTTCCGCTTGATTACGGCGTGTTTTTCCCTTGTCGTAAAATCCATTAACCTTTACAAACGAAACCTTACTAATGCGATTGTCAGGAGAAGGAAAAGTTAATAGTTTGTTGTCGTAATACTCTGAATTACTGAAAGCTATAAGGCTCTCATGCTTGCTACGATAATGCCAAAGCAAATGTTTAGACTTTATTGACAAAGCAAGCGCATCGTCAAGAATACTTTCCAAATCTTCGATTTCTACATTATCTTCGTCGGTTTGACTTGCAGCAAAAAAACTGGTTGGCGGCATTTGCTTTGGGTCGCCTGTAATAACAACATTTTTGCTGCGAGCAATAGCACCAACTGCCTCACTTGTTGGCATTTGAGATGCCTCGTCAAAAATAGTAATATCAAATTTTTGTTGTTTTTCGAGGTCAAGAAATTGAGATACCGACATCGGACTCATAAGCATACACGGACAAAGACGAGCCAACAAATTTGGAATTTGATCAAAAATATTGCGAATAGAAGTTCCTCTACCATTGTTTCTTATGTTTCTCAACAGTATTCCTGCTTCGGAATTTTGTGAGGCTTCTATATTAAAATCTGGCATGCGCGACGACAACAAAGCAACAAGTTCGGCTTTTGCCAACTGCGTATAACGGCTATTTAACTCTCTGTATTTAAGTATTTTTTCGTTAAATATTTCTCCTTTAAATAGATTAAGATTCTCATCTGTTGCAAAAACCGAATCTAAAAATGCTCGACAGTAACTTTTCTTGAAAATAAACGGCCAATTTAGAGGTGTAATTTTGGTAGTCTCGAAAAAATTTGTTGCAAAACTCATTAGGTTTTCTTCTGCTTTTTTCTTAACTGTTAAATACATAATCCAATCTTTAAGCCCATCAAGCCCGTCAAGTATTTGTTTCATCAACGCAAACCGTTTTTCTACAAACGATTCATTGCTATAATCTTGTTTAACAGCATCAAGTTCCAAACCTGCAATGCTTTGCAATTTTTCTGAAAGTTGCATATAACTATCAAATGTATGCGAAAACTTTACAAATTTATCCACATAATAATCTTTAAAAGATTTGTAACCGTTTGCAAACAACTTAACAAATGCCGATTTCATTACAGAAAATTCTTGAGGATTTTTTGCAATGGCTCTTATATTTTCATCAACAGAGTACAATTTTTTGAGCATTTGCAATTTTTCGTCCCAATCATCTGATGTTTCTGATGCACAATGCGAAAAAATTTCGTTTAACTCGGCATATTTTAAACTTTTTGAGCAAAGACTTTTATAATCTAAAATTTGAACCATATCCTGCTCTGGTTCTATACTTTTGGACGATGTAGAAAATGCAGAAAGTTTTTTTCTAATAGCACGTTTTGTAAAAAAACGAGGCAAAAACCACTGATTTTCAGAACTTTTCCATTTTGCAAGGTCTGGTTGCCAATCTTGAGTTAAAACACTTTCGGAATATTTTTGTCTCAACGCTGCACGAGTGTAAGCAGAATGTTTTCCATCGGTTAATGCGTTGAAATACTGTTCTTTTTTATCATTTTGATCAACAAAAGCAGCAACTTTTTGCGACATATTTTTTATGCCACCCACTTCGTTAGCTAAATTTTTCAACAATTTTAAATCATCAAGGCTATTGACATTTTTAGCACCTAACAAAGTGGCAACTTCGGCAGCTTGAAGTTGAAAATTAGGAAGCATATCAAGGCTTTGTTTTATATTTTGCTCAATTTCTAAACGTAAATCCTGTCGATACTCTTTGATATACAAACTATTAAGTTTGTTGTTTATAGGATTTCCACAAAACTTACAAACTGATGTAATTTCGTCAACAATTTCAAACCACGTATCGGCAAGTTGCTGCGAAATTCCAGAAACCATCCCTAACGGAAAAAATACGTCCTCGCTGATATTCGCATCCATTGAAACGTAAGTAGAAATTGCATCATAAACAGAAATTCCATTAGGATATTTTTTGTGAAGGCTCTGCATCATTGAACCTAATTGCCCACGAAGTTCAAAAAGTTTTTCTGCTTTAACAGCAAATTCTTCTGGCTCTTTATATTTAGTCTGTTCAACTGCCGCTTTTAGTTGTTCAAGCACATAACTTTTGCTTGTTTTGTTAGAAAAAACATTAAGACAAAACGGCGACAACCCAAGTTTATCAAGCCTTTCGGTAACAACGTTAAGTGCAGCAGCTTTCTGTGCCACAAACAAAACACGTTGTCCCTTATAAAGGGCATTGGCAATGATATTAGTTATAGTTTGAGATTTACCAGTACCGGGAGGTCCAAAAAGTATAAAACTTTGTCCACTTATGGCTGTATGAATTGCTTCAAGTTGCGAACTATCGGCACTTACTGGCAATATTAGTTGTGATGGACTTTCGGTTTTATCCAACTCTTGCGCGGTTATGTTGTCGGCAACTTGATTAAATTGCAACTGTCCTTCAATAAGACTTGAAACAATTTTATTAGCTTTTAGGCTCTCATGATTGTTGTGAATGTCGTTCCACATTACAAATTTATTGAACGAAAAATTACCAATCACCGCCTTTTCTTCCACATCCCAACGTGGCATTGTCATAACAGCATGACGAACCACCGCCAAAATTTTTGTTACATCAACACCGCTTTCGTCCAACGGCAATGGATCTGGCAAACCAAGATTTAAGCCATAGTTTTGCCTTAACATCTCCGACAATGTAATGTTTGCAATAACATCCTCATCGCGACTACGAATAACATAACCAGTTGTAGCAGAACGTCTTACAATTTCTATTGGGAGTAAAAGTATAGGTGCATACCTCGGTGTTTCGCTACGCTCAGTTTCATACCAACGAAGAAGTCCAAGAGCAAGATAAAGCGTATTGGCTCCATTTTCTTCGAGCGATGTTTTAGAATTACGGTATATAAATTTGAGTGCTGCGGCATTTGCTGTTTCACTCAAAAACGAATGTAATCGCTTGCTTTCTATCTCATGAAAAATAAAACTTGCCAACGGCGTATTTGCTGGTATTGTAACGTTGGTATTAATAAAATCGTCATCATTGCCATGCATCTCTGATGGACGAGGCAAAATTCTAAAATCTTTACCATCGCTAAGTATATCTTCAATTTTGTTAATACCATTTGACATTAGCAAAAGTGTCTTGCGTGTAAATCTAAGGTTTAACAAACTATTGCGAAGACTAAGATCAAGCAATTTGCGCTCCCAAATGTTTTGCTTTGTTATTTGTTCATCGTTGGGTGTAAGCGTTGGAATATCGTAAATGCTTATTTCTTGGGGTTTGTCGTGTTCCTGTTTCAAAACTGGCTCTGATTGCTCTATAACATATCCGCCCTCTTGTAACGTTTTTAGTGGCAACGGCTTAACATCTGAATATCTACATCTTTCAATGTCAATCACCATTTTAAAACTATCGGTTTTTGCCAATGTGGTTTCGGCACTATGACATGCAGTATCAAAATCGGCTGTTGAAGAATTTGTAACCATTGTAGTTTCAAACACACAAACCGATGCCATTCCTGTTGCAATACGTTTGGTAATTTCGGTTGAATCATCGCTTGCACAATTTACAAATGTTTCTGGGCAAAGATGCAAACCAACAAAAGCATGCCCCGACACAATAATTACAAGTGGATTGAGGTTGGCGTTTTCCAAACAAGCCGCAAAAAGTAATGTTAAATCTAAGCAATTGCCTATTTTGTTGGAAAGTAACTCATCAACAAGCCTAACTCGTTGACCAGCAGTTTCAAAAGATTTTGGCGAAAGACTATAAACTAAGCCCAACTCTTTTATAGACTCATAAATTGCAGCCGCCATTTTTCTAACCCTATTGACATTACGACTCATATAACCGTCGAAACTGCCATCTTGTGTCCACTCTTGAAGAATATGTGCCGCTCGTGCTGTTATGGATTTTATGCCTTGTATGTTTGGCGTTACGTATGCAGCAGTAAGTTCTGGATAAAAATCAATGCCAGTCCAAAAATCGGCAGGAAATACACTTATAGGATAATGATTTTCAAAAACAATTTGCCCATCAGAAGAACAAATTTTTAAAATTAGGTTAGCTTCTATACGTTCTGAAAGTTGCAACAAATAAGCAGCCGATATTTTCAAATTTGGCGAAATATCTACCGATTCATTAGCGCGTATCAATGCCAAAGTAAATTTAAAAGCAGATACAAAATCCATGTCAGAACATAGTTCAACAGTTAAATCGGTAAAATCTTTTTCTGTAATATTTGCAATAGTTAAACTTTTTGCCACATCCAAACCATATTGTTGCATAGCCAATGTAGCAATGTTAATGTATTGAAAATCAATATCAAACAAATTATTATCTTTTTCAGAACTTATAGACATAGTTTTATCAAAATTTTTTACAAATTTGGCAAAACATGAACAAAAAGTATGCAAATAAATGTATAATTTTTTGTAATTTTGCCGTTATGAAAATTAACATAGAACCCATAGCAACACTACACAGTCCATTTTCAGGAAAATTTGGAATACCACGTCAACCAATGCTTGCTCCCTCGGTGAAATCTTGGATAGAATTTTTGCCGCCATACAACGTTAATGCAGCGGTTCGCGGACTCGAAACGGTAAGTCATATTTGGATTATATGGCAATTTAGCGAATTTGCAAACAAAAAGTGGAATGCTACAGTAAGACCACCAAGGTTTGGCGGAAACAAAAGGGTAGGGGTTTTTGCAACTCGTAGTCCTCTTAGACCCAACAATTTAGCACTATCTGCCGTTAAAATAGATAAAATTGACCTTGATGACACAAAACGTGGTCCGATAATAGAAATTTCGGGTGCCGATATAATGGACGGTTCGCCAATTTTTGACATAAAACCATATATTCCTTTTACTGATTGCATTGCCCAAGCATCTGCTACTTTTTATACTAAGCCAAAGACTCTTGCTCAAGTAAAATTTTTAGACAATACAACACAAACTATTGATAATCAAACAATAAAATCAATAACAGAAATACTTTTGCAAGATCCACGTCCTGCCTATAAAAACGATGCAATGGAGATTTTTGCCTTTGAATTTGGCGACTTTCACATAGAATTTTCTGTAGAAAACAATGTTGCGATTGTATCTAAACTTGAAAAATACCGCTAATAGTTTACAAAAAAAATCCTGTGACCAAAATATTTAGCCACAGGAAAAAATATCCAACACTAACTATACTATTAGTATCCGGGGTTTTGTTTCAATTTGTTGTTTGTCAGCAGTTGTGCATTAGGAATCGGGAAAAGATTTTTTGTTGCATCAGACGCGGTGTGGCTAAACCAGTCCATTGTCGTGAACGCGCCAAAACGAATCATATCCTGACGGCGGCGACCTTCTTGCGAAAACTCCCAGCCAAGTTCGTCCAACATTCTTCCGTATTTGATTACAGAAACATCGCTTGTTGTTGTCGTTGTGTTGTCGGCGCGGCCGTATTTATAACAAGTTTCGGCTTGAAGTTGGTCGCCAGTAACGGTGGCCTTGGCTTCGTTGGTGGTGAAATTGCGACGGCGAACATCGGTAACAATTGCCGCTGCATCGTCAGCCTTGCCGTTTCTTAGCAATGCCTCGGCTTTCATAAGCAACACGTCTGCATAGCGGAACACTGGGAAGTCGTTGCTCAGGCGGTTGGTAATACCAGTTGCGTATTCAAACTTACCCCAACGGTAGCCGTGAACTTCTTCGCTCTCGTCGATGGACGGCACTTCGTTGATATATGCCAATGGCTGACCGCTGTATGAGCCAAGTGTGCAATAGAGCACATCGCCAGAGAATGTGTATTGTTGACCTTTTATGAATGTAGATTCAAGGCGTGCGTCGTCGGGGTCAAAACTATCAACATATTGCGGAATGGCGCACACACCGCCCCAAGGAGCCGATTCAAAATTGTAGGTCTGCTGGTTGGCAGGTTGCAACGAATAGAGGTGATAGTCAAATGCGTTCCAGTCGGTTACGTATGTCTCGTCGAATACCAAGGCGAAGATACTTTCGCATGAGTTTTCGTTGTTGGTAATAAAACATTGGCTCTGCTTCGATTCGAGGGCGTACTTGCCACTTTCGATTATCTTGTCGCAGGCTTCCACGCATTTTTCCCATTCGGTATGCGCACCGTCGGAAAATACTTCGGCGTTGAGATACATTTTGGCGAGCAATGCGTATGCCGCCCACTTGTTGAACCTTCCGTAAAGTTCACCGCCCACGGTCTCGGAAAGGTTGTCGATATTGTCGGTTATCTCCTTGACGATAAACTCGTAAACTTCCTTGCGCGATGCTTGGTCTGGCAAGTAACCGTCTGGCACGTCGAATTGTGTGATTAGCGGCACGTTGCCAAACAAGTCAACGAGAATGTAGTAGTATGATGCGCGGAGTACCTTGAGTTCTGAAACAATCGCATCGTGCTGGTCGCCGAGGTCAATGCCGTTTTCGAGTTGGTAAAGTACACGGTTGCAGGCGTTGATGCCCACGTATGTGCGGTTCCAACCTTGAACAACATTGTCCTCATCGCTTGTCCATGCGTGTTGATGGAGGCGTTTGTATATGCCACCGTCCACCCAACCATTTGGACGTGCGGGAATTACATCCTCATCGGCGGTAAGCATCTGAGAGCGCGCAACGCCGTTCCATTGTAGGAAAGTCTGTCTCCAAGGAATGTATGCGGAGGCGAGGAGCGCGGCGAGGTCTTCGCCTGTGGGTTGGAAACCATCGCCGACAATGGCGTGGTAGTTTGTGTCTTCAAGTTCTGTGCAAGCGGGAGTGCCAGACATTGCTGCTAAAATCATTGCACCCGCTAATATTTTATATTTCATAATTGACTTTGTATTAAGTTTTTATGGTTAAAAATTAAACGATGCACCAAATACAAACGAGCGAGTGCTTGGGTATTTGTCGCGGTCGTCGTAGCCGGGGTTGAGTCCCGATACTGAAACTTCGGGGTCTATGCCCTTGTAGCCAGTGATTGTTAGCAAATTGTTGCCAGAAACATATACGCGGATAGATTTGATGTAACGTGCGACGTTCTTGAATGTATAGCCGATAGTTACGTTATCAATCTTCCAATAGTCGCCGTCTTCAACATAATAGCTGTTGAACTCTTCGGCACATGCGCTGTTGAGTTGTGTCTTTCCAAATACGGGGTCGTATGCAGATTTTAGACGGTTCCAGTCTTGACGGCTGAGGTTTTCGTAGAACATTCTTGCAACGTTGATAATTTGGAAGCCGAATGCTCCGCGTTGTGTTATGCTTGCGTCCCAATTTTTATATGCAAATTGGTTTGTCCAACCAAGGTAAAACTTAGGAAGTCCGTTACCAATTACCTTTTTGTTCTCAAAAGAGTGGTCGAACTCGTCGTAACCAACAAGGTTGCCGTCTTTGTCTTCGTAAATCCATTTTCCTTCGTCGTCAACGTCAACAACCTTGAAACCAAAGAAGTTACCTATTGTTTCGCCAATTTGAACAATGTGCGATTCGGTTTTGATAGGCTCTTGAATCCAGCCTGTCACGAAATAGTCGCTTGTGGTTTCGTAAAGGTCGTTGCTAAGGCTTTTGAGTTTGTTTTTGTTGGTAGAATATGTTACAGAGGTGTTCCATACAAAATTGGCTTTCTTAAATGGTGTGCCAGCCAACAAAACTTCTATACCCTTGTTGTTCATCTTGCCAACGTTAGCCATTGTACCAGTATAGAGGTTTGGCGGCGACGGCACAGCGTAGTAATAGAGAAGACCTTTGATTGTACGGTCGTAGAGGTCGATGCTACCAGAAAATCTATCGTTGAACATGCTGAAGTCAACACCGATGTTTGTTTCGTGTTTTTCTTCCCATTCGATGTCTTTGTTGGCGTTCTGTGTAGGTACAAGCGATGGAATCCAACGTCCATTGTAGTAGAAATAATCGCCGTATGTCATAAGCGACACACCGAGGAATGATGCGCTCGGTTGGCTACCAGTTACACCGTAGCCTGCACGTATTTTGATGTTGTTGAACAAGGTTTGGTCTTGCATAAAACCTTCTTTTGTAAGCACCCAACCAGCGGACACTGAAGGGAATGTACCCCAAGGATTGTCTGTGCCAGCAAGTTGGCTTGCTTCTTCGTGCCTAATGGCTGCCATGAGAAGGTATTTATCTTTGTAGGCGTATGTTGCACGTCCGAAAAATCCGATAAGATTGGTACTCCAACGGTCGGAACCCATGGCAGCTTTGCCGTCTTTTAGTGCCTCACCAACGCCGATGTTGTTATATGAATAGAGGTCGGTGGGGAAGTCGTGGTTCTGAATCCACTCGTTGCTTACTTGAACTTTTTGGTAACTGTAACCGCCAAGCACCGTTACGTTGTGGTCCTTGAACTTCTTGCTCCATTGTGCCGTGAGTTCAGACATTTTGGTGTAGCCAGTGTTTGCGCCTGTACCAGCAAATCCGTTTTGACCATCGCGAAGGGTAGAAATGTGGTTGGTTGTTTCGTAATAACCGCCGTATTGCGAACCTTTATCGTATGATGCGAGAAACTTGAATGTCAACGACTTGATTGGGTTGAACACAACACTTCCGCTGTAAATTGTCTGACTGATGTCTTGTTCGCCATCGGTTTCGTAGATGAGTGCAAGTGGGTTGGCGTATTCAAATAGTCCAGTGTTCTCGTACCAAGAACCGTCGGCGTTTGTTACGGGTTCGGTTGGGTTGTGTATTAAGCATTGGCGGTAGATGTATGAGTTGAAACTGCCGCCGTTTGCAGTTGAAGAGTAGTTCGTCTGGTTACCGATAATGCTGACGTTGAATTTAAGTTTGTCGTCGAACATCGAATGGTTGACCTCTGCGCGACCTTGGAATTTTTGGTTGTCGCTGTGGATAAATATACCTTGTAGGCTGCGGTAGTTGAGGTTAAGCGCGTAATTTGTCTTTGTGTTTCCTCCACGGAAAGAGAGATTGTGGACGTGAGAGAATGGAATACGAGTTATTTCGCTAAGCCAGTTGGTGGAATATCCCTTGTCCCAAGCAACATCACGCTGTCCGTTTTCTATTTGGCTGATATAATCGAGAGCATCGCAAACTTCAAGTTTTTTTGAAATTACAGATGTGGAAATGTATGTACTGTATTCCACTTCGTTGATGTTGTTGCCCTTAGATTTTTTTGTTGTTATGAGGATAACGCCATTAGTACCACGGCTACCGTAAATAGCAGCTGCCGAACCGTCTTTAAGCACGTCAACGGATTCAATGTCTTCGGGAGCAACAGTAGTGAGAGTTCCAGGCACACCGTCGATGAGAACGAGCGGGTCGCCACTTGCACCGTTGATAGTAGTGCGTCCACGAAGTGCTATTTGAGTGCCGCTTGTGGGGTCGCCACTCGGATTTGTTACTACAAGACCTGCAACTTTGCCCTGAATCATCTGACCAGCGTCCTTGATTGCGCCGCCGACAAAGTTTTCTTTCTTGACGCTACCCACCGACGATGTAACATCGCCCTTGCGCTGTGTGCCGTAGCCGATAACCACAACTTCGTCCATTTCCTTGGTGTCGTCGTGCATGGTTACAAACACTTCTGACTTGCCCTTGGTATCAACTTCTTCGGTTTCAAACCCAATACAAGAGATTACTAAAATGTCGAAACCATCGGGCATTTCCAATGAAAATCTGCCATCAAGGTCGGTGATTGTGCCGATGCTTGTAGAACCTTTTGGGTATACGGACGCACCAATCACCGGCTCGTTGGCTACGTCCTTAACTTTACCCTCAATTTTGTGCTGTGCAAATCCCGCCAGCGAGATGCTTAATAATGTTAGCATCAAAATCAATTGTTTCATAACTATTAGGAAATTTTAAGGTATTTTTATTCGTTGTTTTAATAAAAAACGTTTGTCAAAAATACACCTATTTTTCCTAACCATGGGGACGCAAAACAACCCAATGTGGCCTACAAATGTCCCAAAAGGCATTTTGAACAAAATTAACCCCTGCTATGAACGTTTTTTAAACCTCATTTTCACCTTGATTGCTGTTTGATTTTGAGAAATTGGCGGTGCGGTATTCGGTGGGTGTCATGTTGTATGTTTCTTTGAAACATTGGGTAAAATATTTTCGGTTGCCGTATCCGAGGGCGGTGGCAATGTCTGACACGGAACGGTCTTTGTCGCCGAGCAGAAGTGCTGCATGGCGCATTTTTATGTCGTTGATAAATTCGAGTGGCGTTTTGCCAGTAATAGCTTTGAGTTTGCGTGTTAGGGTAGAACGGCTCATGTTCATGTTCTCGGCGAGTGCCGCCACGTCGAAGTCAGGTTCGGAAAGGTTTTCTTCAACAGACTTTGTGGCTTTTTCGATAAGGATTTTGTCGAGTTGAATGTATTCGGGTTCAGAAATTGGCACATCGGCTATTATGTAGTTGCGCATACGCATCATTTCGCGGCTGTCTGCCCATTGCTCATCGTTTTTGCGCTCCACACGGCGTAACTGCTTATGAAAAGCGACAAGAATTAGAGATATGGCGACAGCTATATATACAAGGTATGCCCACCAAGTTTCAAACCATGCAGGGCGGCGTATTATGGTCATTGTAGTTATGTTGTTGCTCCAAAGTCCGTTTTCGTCGGTTGCTTTTACTTTTAGGGTGTATTTGCCTTTGGGTAGTTTGCTTATTGACAACGAGTTTTTGGTTGGCTCAATGTATTGCCAATCTTTGTAGTAGCCTTCGAGAATACAAGCGTAACGTATTTTTTTTGCATCGGCATGGTTGAGGGTTGAGAAATATATTTCGATGTTGATGTCATCGGGCGAAATTTCTATTGCGAGTTTTTTAGAGTTGTCGTCGCCACCTAAAAATATGTCTTTGCCGTTTGTATTAACACAGGTTATAGTAACAGCAACATTTTTTGATTGTCGTTCCAACGTGTTTGATGGCTTTGTGGCAAGTATGCCGGGTATGCCTCCAAAATATATTGTACCGCTTACACCCACGCACAATGCCGTTGGAATTAGTCTATTAATAGGCATGCTACCATCGCGGGCGGAATATGTGCGAAAACTTCCGTTGTGTGGATTGTACTCAATAACTTGGTAATTCTGCATTACCCAAATATGCCCAAAGTCATCGGCATAAACCTTGTTGATTTGGTCGCCGTTAAGTGAAAGTTGGTCGTGGTGGGCGTTGCAGACATTGCTGTCGGGAGATATTGAATATAGTCCGCCGTCCGCACTGCCAAGCCATAATGTGCCGTCGGGCGAGGTGGTGATGCAAGTAAAATTATTGTCAAACGGCATTCTTGTTTTTTGTGTTATATGGTTGTCAAAACAGATAATACCGCTGTCGCGTGTGGCTACGAAAATGTTATCATGGTCGTCTTGGCAGATGTCGGTAACGTATCCGGCTTTTAGTGGGTGGCTTTCCATGCGGCGAGTGGCAATGTCATAGACGAACAGCCCCGATGTCATGCCGATGAGCAGCTTGTCGCCAGTTTCAAAAAGACGTGTTATGGTGTTGGAAAGTGGTGTAAGCGAATCGAAATTATAGTTGTCTAACACTTTGATTTCCATGCTGTTGTTGGTGAGTGCGTAAATTTGACGGCAGAAGTCGGGTGTTGTCCAAATGCCGTTGTGATGTTTTGAAGGTATTATTTCGCGTCCGTTATGAAGACCGAGGTTGCGAAGTTCGGGCTGATAATTCCAAATTTTAAGATTACCAGTTTCTATGTTATATAAACATAAGCCACAACGTTCCAACATAAGCCAAAACAATTTATCATCCTGTGTAGATAGCGACATTACAGCTGGGGTTATTCCCGTTTTGTCGCGCAGGTCGTCCAAGTCGATGCAATGTGCCGATGATTTGCCAGAGTGAATAACCATCGCGGGGCAGTCAAATGCGCTTACATACAATGCGTCGTTGCCACGGTGAACTTCCACGAGCATGTGTCCATCGGGCAGGCAGCCTTTGGCGAACACATCGGCGGCGAGTTTGCCGCTGTCGGTGATTCTATAACAGATAAGTCCAGTTTCTGTAGTCGCCCAGATATGGCCGCTGTTTATGTCCTGTGCCATGCCGACCACAGAAAATTTATGCTCTGTGCAGTATTCCACACGGTTGGTTTCAGGATAAAATTTGGCAATTCCATCGTTCCAAGTGCCTTGCCAAAAGTAGTTGCTGTCGCGGTCTGGAATTAGCATAACTGGAAAAAACGATGCGCCTTCTACGTGCAATGTATCAAAACAGTCGTTTTCGGGATTGTATTTGAAATAATTGCCACCGCTAAAACAAATGTATATTCTGTTGTTTCTGTCCTCGGCAAAGCCGGCGACCGTTGTTTGTCCCCATTGGTTGTTGGTAGGGTAGTGGCGCACAGCCTCCAGCTTCATGTTGTAGCGTGAGAGCCATCCATGACGTGCAATCCACATGTCGCCGTCGGTTGTGCGGTAGATGTTGATAATCCTTGATGTGCGTAGAGCAGTGTCGAGTTCGTGGATAGAGTAGTCTTTCTTGTCGAGAATGTATGCGCCTTTACACGTACCTATCCAAATGCGGTGTAAAGTATCTTCTCCAATGCTCTCGATGAGATTGTCGGCGATAAGTCTGGGTGTATTGATGTCGCTGCGGAACACCTTTATATTATATCCGTCGTCGCGACACAGACCATCAACCGTGCCATACCAAAGATAGCCATCGCTGTCTTGAAAGATACGGTGGGTGGCGTTCACTGGCAGTTTGCTGATGTTGGCAAGGGCAGCAATTTGCACTTCCTGTGCCGATATGCTTGCGGCAAAAAATAACAATATGAAATAAACAATTAGTTTCATTATTGAAAATTTATTATACGCAAATTTATACAAAATTTCAATTAAAATAGCACTTAAACCAAAAAATACCATGTTACCCATTTTATTCTACAACGGTAAGAAAAAAACGCAAGGTTGAATTTGCTGCATTTAAACCATCATTTTGAACCGTTAACACCCCTTAGACAAAAGCATTGTCCACCATTTGAAACTTTTTTGTCCACCAAAAGACAGTTGACAAAAAATAACTTTGAACAAAACATAAATCCTAAAAAAAATGAAAAGACAAAGTACAATACTTAGGGCGATGCTTGCCGCTGTAATGTCAATTACAACTATAACAAGTTGCATAGACGAAGCACCTGAACGCCCCGAAACAACAAGTTACACCATTGGAGGTCAAACTATCGACAACTCCAATACAAACAACAACAACAACAACAATAACAACCTATCTACTGATGGTACAGAAACGCTCTCTTTTGGACTTTGGTGGACCAACTGGTCGCAGAATTACACACTAAAAGAAAACCAACGCATGACTGTAACCATCGACAACTTTACATCACAAAGACTCGATTTTTTTGACAATTGGGCGTTTTTTGCTACAAGTGCAGGATGGACAGAACGCAATGGCGCGGGCTATACAGAATATTTTGTTGTAAGGGCTGACGGTGGCACATGGACTTCCACAAAAGTTACTACCGATGGAACAATGGCTGCCGCTGACGAGGCTTACATAGATTTCATGCAGGACGGCACAAAATGGACGATTATTGCCGACCATAATCCCGGTCAACTATCAGTACACACAGAAGCTGTTAACCCAGCGGGACAAACTTTTGTAATGGATGCAGTGGGAAGCGTACCTACAGGCGCAGACTTATGGGTTTTCTTCACTGGCGAGCAGTCGTCGTACATAATATCATCTGTAAAATATGAAAACCTTGGCGATGCAAACCCTATATCTATCGAAGTAACGGGACTTAGGTCTTACATCGAATCGGGTGCAGTAGAATACACCGATGGCTCATCATTCAAGGTTATTGCCACATTCGAGGGCAATGTTACCAAAGACGTAACTTCTGATGTAATAATATCCGTTGCTGACAACTCAACCGTCGGAGAAACAGACATTACCGTTACATTTGCTATGACACTACAAGGAAACGTTGCTGAACCTGTATCATATACAACAAAAATTAATGTAATTAACCCAATAAAATCGCTAACTATAAAAACACCTCCTACAAAAACTGAATATGGCTGGCAACTCGGACAAAAAGGCTTTGAACCCGAAGGCATGACCGTAATAGGCGTGGCAGGAGACGAATCGGAAACCGAAATTGATTTAAAAGACCTTACATTCTCCGACATTACTGGAGAGGGCGAACAGACAATAACAATTTCATACGGTAGTGGAGATAATATAGTATCTACCACCACAAAAATAAACGTTGAAAAATACACCCCATTGTCGGGCATCGTTGGGCTTGAAGATCGCACTTCCGCATGGTGGACATACTTTCTTCTTGACAACGACGGAATACCATACGGAATCGAAGTGCCAGAGGGCGAAACGGCAACAATTTCGTTCCACTGCTACCCGGGTGCATACAATCATTTTAACTTCTATTTCTTTGTTAGGCAAGACGTAGTTACACCTGGCTCTGACGACCAATTCAACTCCATAGTCAACTGCCGCGCCGACAACTGGTGGTGGGCTGGTACTGGTAGTGTAACAGAAAAAGGCTGTAACAATTTGAACGATGAAGATTGGATAAATTGGAAATCCGACATAGATGGCGCGCGCGTCGTGGCGACCTTCACACACAAAATCGACGGTACAAGCCATTACCTCGACATCGACATCAAATTTTATTGTACAAATGGCAAAATTTATCCGCAGTATTACCACGACATTGAGCTAACTAATCCGTCAAATACACGCACATACGTAAGCGTTGAACAATCGTACATTGATTTCGACTAAAAATTTTTAACATAGTTTAATTTAAGTGTAAATTAAGGTGCTGTACCATTAAAGTGCAACACCTTTTTTTTGTATAAAACCAAAATTAACCATAATCAACATTATTTTCTACTATTAAAATGCAAAAAAATTTTTAAAATTAAAACGGTTTTATACTTTTGTTATCACAAAGAAAAAAGTAATGGCTGAAATAAAAGACAACAACTATTTGGTGTATAAACAGATAAACATTAATGAAAAAAGTTTTTCTGCAATAGCCGTTGCGCCAAATGGTTTGCCGGGCGATTCCGAAATAAAAATCAATGGAATGGCTTTAAATGGCAACTACGATGCAAGTTTTGTTGAAGATTTTTTTATCTACCAAAACAATCTCTACATTATATTGCAACGAACCATTTTGGTGGTAACAAATGCATTGAATGGAAACACTCAATGTGATGTATCTATAGAAATTAAAGATTATTATAGTTACGAAAAACCACAAATGTTTTCGGTTAACAATAAGCTCTTTGCCCACATCGGAGCTAAACTATGGCAACGAAACCCAAACGAAGAACGCTGGCAAGAAACAATTAGTTTTAAAATAGGCGATTGTAAACCACTTGTAGTAGCAGATGAGTGGGTGTGTTTTTCTCAAAATCTTCAATCCTTAGACAACATCAACAGTATTATAATACTTAACATCAATAAGTTAGAACTAAAAACAATAACCGTAGATAATTTAGGACACGCGCCGTTTCCTATTAAAATAATATCAAAAAACAGAATATTAGTAGAAAACAGATACCCGCAAAGTCCAAATCAACAGCAATTTGCAGAAATGGAATTGTTTTAAAACAAAAAGCCATAGAAAGTTTAATGTTGCAGAATGTAACCCAACCACCGCTATTTTCGTAAAACAAAATAACGGGAAAATTTATAGATATGGAAGAACTTATAAAACTATGCCGCTATTATGGCGTTGAAGGTGGCGACCAAAAAAACACCGTAGCCTGTTTTTATGAAGAAAAATGGGTAAACAACGGCGGAAGTTTTCCCACGGACGAATACATAGAATTTGGCTTAGAAGAGTTTAATATTGACGATGGCGTACCAATATCACTAAAAGCAATGCTGTTTAACCGTTACAAAATAAGTAATGGTTATTATAACAACATGACCGAAATGTTTAAAGATTGGTACATAAAGTTTTATCTTGGCAAATAGAACAATAAACTAAACAAAAAATGAAAATAAAAATAGCATTACTAAGTTTGCTGTGTTTACTTACAGCAGGAATTTGCAAAGCACAAACACTTGCAACCACTCCAAGCGGAAAAAATCCAATGAAATTTGAAGTTTCAGGAGACACTCTAACCGTTAAATTGGAGGGCAACAACACCACAGGCTACACATGGGACTATACCATAAAAAAAACAAAAGTATTAAACTTAAAAAATAGCCAATACATACAATCACAAGGCGTAAAATTTATTTCTGGTAGCGGTGGAATACAGCAATATGTATTTTACGGTTTAAAAGCAGGAAAAACAAAAGTAACGTTCGATTATGCTCGACGTTTTAAAGACAAAAAACCAGAAAGTGTTGGTGTAAGAATATTAGAAGTTACTGTAAATAGCGACAAATCGCTATCAGTCAAAGAAATAGACTAAAATAAGAATGAAGTTTTTTGTTTTTTCGGATATACACGGTAGCGCATCGGCTTGCGAAAAAGCATTATCGCAGTTTGAAAAACACAATTGCGACACAATGTTAATTCTTGGCGACATATTGTATCATGGACCAAGAAATCCGTTACCAGAAAAATACGACCCTAAGGCGGTGGCTGAAATGCTAAACAATTATAGCGGAAAAATAGTTGCTTGCCGTGGTAATTGCGATGGCGAAGTTGACCAAATGATGCTGAAATTTCCAATTTTGTCAGACTATGCACTCATTGTTGATGGTAAGACAAAAATTTTTGCAACTCATGGACATATTTATAGTCCACAAGACAACAACGGTAAACAAATTGTAAATGACAGCAAATTGCCACCCCTCGATGGAATTGATATTCTTCTATATGGACACACTCATATACAAGTACTTAACAAAAATACTAACGGCAAAACAATTTGCAATCCAGGGTCAATAAGCCTACCAAAACAAAATTCTCCTGCTGGCTTTGCAATAATAAACAACTCACAAACAATACTTTATAATTTGGAAGGTAACTTGTTAGTTCAAATATGATTGCTGACATAATAATATTTTTGTAAACAAAAAAAACACGGAATATAAAATCCCGTGTTTTTTTTATACTTGTTGATTAACAAAAAATTGTTAAAGTATGCAGACTATTCTAAAATTCAACTCAGTAAGATTGTCTATCTTAAAATCGCTGTTAGTAACATAAAACGAAATTTGGTAGGGCGAAACTTCGGCATCAAAAGTTGTTGTCCAAAAAACTGGATCACCATTTTCATCAGTTTCGGTATGATGCAAAACCCTTGGCAATTGAGAATAAGTGTTATTGTCGGTAACAATATAAACCATAGTTGCACCATATTCAAAAACATCTTCGGTGATTTCTTTAAAAGTTTCAGTATAAGACAGATAACCATCTTGTTCTACCCAATCTTCTGGCTTGATAGTATAATTGATGACTTTAAAATACGTTACTTCACCATCAGCACCATCAACCCCCGCAGGTCCAGCAGGGCCCATTGGTCCACGGTCTCCCTTACAGCCAACAAAAAAAACTGCAAGAAAGATAACTGGCAAAAAATAAAGTAATCTTTTCATAGTTTAG
>CALFIU010000061.1 GCA_937877455.1 uncultured Bacteroidales bacterium | reverse complement strand
TATAGTGGTTTTGTTTGCAAATATACAATATATTCTCATAATAGACAAAATATTTTTAAAAAAAATGTCTATTTTGAATATATAAATGGTATTAGAACATCAATCGTATTATCAGTAGATCCATTATTACATACAAGTATTTTAAAAATTAGTCCGCGTTCTATATAAGAGAATAATATCTTCAAATTTTCATTCAAGAAAATTGCTCTATTCCAAGTCGGAATAATTATAGTTAATGTTTTCATGAATTTAAATAATAAATTTCGCCGTAATCGTCGTTTATAAATGATGGTTGTTGTTCTTGAAAAGAACAAGCTGTTACAGAATTCTCAACATTTTTTTTACACCATCTTTGAATGAATATACAGATTCCCATCCAGTATCTGCGGTCAATTCTGCAATATCTGCCACCAAAAACATAGGTTGGTGCGCATAGTATGGTTTTTCTCCAAATCCAAGTTCAGCGGAGGGGTTTACCAAGTCACGAATATCTTCAATATAAGAAGATAACTTCCGTCCATTGCCCGAACCAAGAGCATACGTTTTGCCATCAAGACCTTTACCTGCAATAGCCAAAATAGCGTTGGCAGCATCATCTGCATACAGATAGTCCCAGGTTTGTTCGCATTTGGTCAATTGTGGAGAACGTCCGTCTTTAAGTTCTCTTATTACATAGCTGATAAGTGTGTTCGCTCCGTCGTTAGGTCCATATACACTAAGTATACGCACCCAGTTGTGTCTTAGTCCTAGGTTCTTGCATAACATCCTTGATAGTTTGCCAGCTGCGTATTTTGCTATGCCATATCCGCTTTCTGGATTTACAAATAGATTTGAGCTCAATGCTTGTTTTTGTACTCCGTATTCCGCCTGAGAACCTGCACCGACAAAGACACTGCATCCGCACCTATTTGCCAGTTTGCAGGCTTCCAAAGTATATTGAATGTTTCTGGTCTGCATCTCTGCATCGTCCCTCAAAGCTCCAAAGGTTTTTTCCCAAGCTAAGTGAATGAATGCATCATATTTGCCGTCTATTTGTAGTGTGCCATAATCGGCAAGGTTGCATTCTACAATGCTGATATGATCATCCTTAGGAAGATTTGACACTCGTTGCGAGTCTTGATGCACAATACATACAACATCAAATCCTTGCGCCAAAGCACACCTTACAACAGCACTACCGACACAGCCGGTAGCGCCTGTAACAATTATCCTTTTCATTACTGAATGTTAGGGGTGTAAATACATGCCTTCTGCAATTCGTCATCCATAAACGGAGCCATCTTCTCCAACGGAGCCGAAGACATTTTTCCTGTCTTTTTGTCCATAAAGCTTGCGCTTTTTGGGAAAAGTGTCTGTTCGGGATGCATGTGGATTTCACAAATAATCGGACCTTTGTAATCAAGTACTTGCGAAATCGTATCACGCAATGCCTGACCATTCTCGCGGCAGCTTGTGTATGCAATGCCGTATGCTCCGGCAATCTTTTCCAAGTCAGGACATACCACTCCTGATGCGGGATTACTGCCAGTGAAATGTCCGCCAAAAAACGATTTTTGTGTAGTTTTTATGGCCAAATAGCCGTCATTTTCGAGTACAAATATTTTTAGCGGCATTTTATAAGTGGATATGGTTTGCAACTCTTGAATGTTCATTTGTAGGCTACCATCGCCAGTTACAAGTATTGTTCTGCCGTTATTTTTTGATATAAGCGCACCTATTGCAGCAGGTAAGTCATAGCCCATTGCTGCGCAGCCTTGATTGGCAAATACTCTAACGCCTTTTTTTACTTTCATGGCTTGGTATGTTGAGGTATAGGCTGTTCCATTGCCAGTTACTACGGTGTCGCCACTTTCAAGTTGTTTAAAAAGTTCGTCGGCAAATACGTATGAATTTACATAGTTAGGTGTTGATGGGTTGTCGTCGAATAGCGTGGGTATTTTTTGTTCTATTTCGCGACCAAATTTTCTAAATGCCGAATATTTATCGTTAAAGTTAAATGTCTCTTTTTCAACTTCTACGAGCATCTTATCTATAAATTCACTTAAATTGCAATGTACTTGTAAATCTATGCTAAGAGTTGGTTTTTGCATTTCTGCCATATCTATGTCAACCATCACTTTGTAGGCCTTGGGCGCAAGTAGGTCGTAGGCATAACTTACTTGTCGTATGCTTAGGCGTGTGCCAAGGATTATTAGTAGGTCGGAGTTTTGAACCATTATGTTGCCAATTCTATCTCCGCATATTCCTGGTTTACCGTAACATAGTGGGTGGTTGTACCAAATTATGTCGCTGCCGCTTATGGCTGTTACAACAGGTATGCCGAGTTTTTCGGCTAATGAGATAAATTCTTCAGTTTTGCCAGCGAGTCTTATACCATTGCCAACGTAAACAACAGGTGCTTGGGCAATTTTAAGTTTTTCGATTATTTGATTTATTTGTCTATCTACTAAGGTATGCTTAACTGTGTCGGCTATTTCGTTTGGATTAAACTCCCTAAAATTGCTTTCGTCTATTGTAGCTCCTTGTACGTCGAGAGGTATGTCAAGCCAAACTGGACCAGGACGACCGCTTTGTGCTATTGCCATGGCTTTGTCTAACTCGTATTTTATGTCGTTGGGATTAGTTATTGTTTTGGCGTATTTGGTTATTGGTTTAACTATCGAAACAATGTCGGCTTCTTGGTCGCCGAGTTGCCTTAGTGGTAAATCGGGGTATGTACCTTTCATTGTCGATGTTTTTATCTGTCCAGAAATGTATATTCCAGGGATTGAATCGAGCCATTGACCAAGTACACCTGTTACAGCATTTGTACCTCCAGGACCAGTGGTTACGCATGTTACACACATTTTGCCACTTGCACGGTAATAACCTTCAGCGGCTATGGCTGAGGCTTGTTCGTGGTGGTTGCAAATGTATGTGAGGCCTTGTGTGTGTCCAATACTGTCGTTTAGATGCATTGCTCCGCCTCCTGTAACAAGAAAACAATGGCTTATATTGTGTTTTTCTACTAAATGTTTGAATATAAAGTCTGATATTTTAATCATTTTTATTGTCTGTTTGTTCGTCAAAATTTATGCGTTCTTCTTCTATTACCAATGGTCTATTCATTATGCGGTTGTTGATGCTCATTATGTATTCGCCTATAAAACCGATAAAAAACAATTGTAAACCGCCAAGCATGAATACTCCTACTATCAATGGTATCATGCCAGCGTTGAATGTCATCCAGTGGGTAAGTTTATAGCCTACGTAGCCCAAAACTATTAAAAAACAGATTATTGATACTGCTATACCTATAAATGTTGCAAATCTTAATCCTGCCTTGGTGTAGGATGTAAAACTTAGCATTGCGGCATCAAATAGCGAGTACCAATTGTTGTGGGTTTTTCCTGCACGACGTTTTGGTTGACGATATTTTACAAAAACTCTTCTATAACCAAGTTCGGCAACAATGCCTCTTATAAAAGGTGTCGGGTCGTGAAGATTTCTTAAAACGTTAATAAACGATTTGTCGTATAGCCCAAATCCAGTAAAATGTTCTATTTGCTCAACTGGACTCATTTTTTTTATTAGTTTGTAATAACAAGTGCGCAAAAACCTAACTATCTTGTTTTCATCGCTTTGGGCTTTAATACCCACAACTATTTTTGCACCGTTTTCCCATTCTTGTACAAATTTAGGAATTAGTTCTACTGGGTCTTGAAAATCGGCACAAATTGGAATTGTACAATCGCCTTTTGTTTGTAACATTCCGTGGTATGGTGAGTTGAATTGTCCAAAATTTCGGGCGTTAAATATTGCCTTTATCTTTTTGTTGTTTTTACAAATTTCGCGAATCAGTGGGCGGGTATTGTCGGTGCTGTCGTTGTCGATGAATACAATTTCGTAGTCGTATTGAGGAAGCGATTTTTTTATTTCGGCTTCTATGGCGTTACTTATTTGTACTACGTTTTCTTCCTCGTTGAAACAAGGTATTAGTATAGATATGGTTTTCATAATCCTTTATTACCAAAATTACACCGCAAAATTATTCTTTTTTTTTATTTTTTTAGTTGTTATGGCAAAAATAATAATTTTGCACTTTGTTTTATGTTAATTAAAGGTGTATTATTAGATTGAAAAAGTTTATTAAGAGAATATTTTTGTTTTGGATTGGCATATACTTTATTTTGTTGCTTGTTGATTGGAGAGTTTCGAGAAATTATGTATGGCCACAGAGATATTTTTGTAGTTGGAATCATTTGTATTATGACGATATGGACGATGAGTTGCTTGTGTTTGGTTCGTCAAGGGCGCAAGTTCATTTTTCTTCTAAAATTATAACTGATTCGCTTGGTTTAAAAACTTATAATTTTGGATTACCAGGAGCGAGCATAAACTATTCGTATATACAATTGCGTGAAATTCTAAAACATAGAAAAACACCACCACGATACGTTACGTTGGAGGTGTGTTTTCATACATTAATGCCTCGTCCGTTGCCTTATCACTATCAGATGATGCCAAAAATGCTTTTTAATGTTAATATGTTTAGGTATCATGGCAACAACGATGTATATCCAACGGGTTATTTTTTTGTGCCAATGTTGAGGTATTTTAACTATTGGAAAGATTTGGATTTATTCAACAAAGAAACTTATTACACATGCGATGGAAATGGATATATTGGTGAAGGTAGTACGTATAATTCAAAACGTAATTCAGAATTAGCGAATCTTTCTAAAACATATATACCATACGACGAAAAACAATATGGTGTTTTGAAAAAATTTATTAAAACATGTAAAGAAAACAATATTTCTTTGTTGTTGGTGTGGACACCAGAATATTATAAATATCTTGATAATCTTAAAGAGCGTGCTGAGTTGGAAAAATGTTTTGAAGGTATAGCCAAAGACAATTCTATTCCATTTGTAAATTTTGTTCATAGTGAAATCTGTAACGATTCGCTAAATTTTGAAAATGCGATGCATCTTAATGCTAATGGATCTGAAAAATTTACAAGCGAGTTTTACGTTCCCACTTTTAGAAATCTATATGGTTTATAGGATTTTGTAAATTGTTACGGTGTTAGGTATCAAATATAATTTAGAATAAGTGTTTCTTTTTTTTATTAAACAAAGTTATTTTTTATAATTCTCTGATTTTTGTGTGTTCAGTGTAAAATAACACTTGCAAAACTTTAATAAGTTATTGGTAGATTATTTTGTAACAAAAACATAAAAGAATGATATATTAGTGTTAGTATAATGAGGTTAACCTAATTAATATTGCATTTAAAATATTAATTTTTACCTTAAACTATACCATTAATGATGAGTATTATAAAAAAAATAGCAGTTGCACCAGCGTTGTCGGTGGCATTGCTTTTTGCCAATGAGGTTGGCGCACAGGGGCTTAAAGATGCCTACAAAGATTTTTTTAAGGTTGGCGTTGCTGTCAATATGTCTAACATTAATAGACAAGTCGAAGCCGATCTTGTTGTTAGAGAATATAATTCGGTTACGTGCGAAAATGACATGAAACCAGTTTCGGTGCAACCCACGGAGGGTGTTTGGAATTGGGCAAAGGCTGATTCTATAGCCAATTTTTGTAGAAAAAATAATATTAAAATGCGTGGGCATTGTCTTGTATGGCACAATCAATTTTGCGATTGGATGTTTACCGACAAAAAAGGTAATCCTGTGTCAAAAGAAGTATTTTACGAAAGGTTAAAAAAACATATTTTTACTGTTGTAAACCGTTATAAAGATATTGTTTATTGTTGGGACGTGGTTAATGAGGCAATGGCAGATAATGCAAATCCTACACCATGGAATCCTAATCCTTCGCCATATCGTGAGTCGAAACTTTACAAACTCTGTGGAGATGAATTTATTGCAAAAGCATTTGAATTTGCTCATCAAGCAGATCCTAATGCACAACTTTTCTATAATGATTATAACGCAGCCGACCCTGGAAAACGTGATAGAATTTTTAATATGGTAAAAAAAATGAAGGATGAAGGTGTACCTATTGATGGTATAGGTATGCAAGGTCATTACAACATCTATGGCCCTTCGATGGAAGATATTGAAAATGCCATAAAAAAATATTCTACCGTGGTTAAACATATTCATTTTACAGAAATTGATATTCGTGCAAATGAAGAAATGGGTGGTGCTTTGCAGTTTAGCCGAGGCGAAAATAATGTTGTTGCACCTTATATAGAAACTTTGCACCAAAATATGTATTATCAGCTTTTTAAGGTATTACGTCGCAATAAAGATGTTATTGATGTGGTTACATTTTGGAATGTAAGCGATAGAGATTCTTGGGTTGGGGTCAACAATTATCCTTTGCTTTTTGATAAAGACCTTAAACCCAAAAAAGCATACGAAATTGTAAAAAATTTTGATTTAGAGGTTGATAATGCTGTTGTTAAAGAGGATTTTAAACCTTCGGAACTTAATCAACCAGGGCAAGATTATCCGATGGTTAATTCGCAAGGATATGCTCGTTTTCGGGTTGTTGCCCCACAAGCAAAGTCGGTAATTGCTACACTTGGTCTTGGCGGTAGTGGTCAAACAGTTCTGCAAAAGGATAAAGATGGCGTTTGGACAGCTACCACCGAAAAACCTATGGACGAAGGTTTTCATTATTATCATCTTATTGTAGATGGTGGCGTGGTTAATGATCCTGGTGCACAGAATTTTTATGGTTCAGTGCGTTGGGAAAGTGGAATAGAGATTCCTGCGCACGATTGTGATTTTTATGCAGCGCGTACTGATATACCTCATGGAAACGTTCAACAAGTGCTTTTTAATTCGCCGAGTACCAAATCATTAAAACGTGCTTTTGTATATACACCACCTGAATATGGTAAAAATCCTAAACAGCGTTACCCCGTACTTTATCTTCAACACGGTTGGGGCGAGGACGAAACGGCATGGACCAATCAAGGACATGCTAACCTTATTATCGACAATCTTATTGCTGATGGTAAAATAAAACCATTTATTATTGTAAATACTTATGGTATGACAAATGAAATTAAGTTTGGTCATATTCATGAATTTACTGCTAAGGAATTTGAACAAGTGTTGGCTGATGAACTTATTCCGTATATAGATAAAAATTTCTTGACTTTGGCAGATAAAAACCATCGTGCTTTGGCAGGTCTTTCTATGGGTGGAGTAGAAACAAAACTTATAACGCTACGTCGTCCAGAACTTTTTGCTTATTATGGTCTATTGAGCGGTGGCGTTTATATGCCCAACGAAATAAAAGACAAAAATCAAGTAAGGTTAATATTTCAGAGTTGTGGCTCAAAAGAAACCCCAGATCGTATTAATCAATCTGTTGACGAGTTGAAAAAGGCTGGTTTTAATGCGGTGGGTTATATTTCGGAAGGTACTGCACACGAGTTTCTAACATGGAGAAGAAGTCTTTATCAAATGGCGCAATTGTTGTTTAGATAACTTTATGTTGTAATTTTTTTTGATTGTAGGCTGTAAAAAAAGTGGTGAGCGGTGTTAAATTGTTAAAAAACTTGCCACGTTTTTTACAGCCTTTTATATTATAAGTTGTTATTACTTGGTAGATGAATTATTGCATTTTTATGTTATAACCAATTCTTTATATCTTTGTGGCGTTAAATTTTATTCTAAATGACGCATAATGTTAGAGATATAGCAGAGCGAAAACCAAATTTTTTGGCATTGTCGCCGCTTATTGTTTTTTTAGTGATGTATTTGGCAACATCGCTAATTCTCAATGATTTTTACAAAGTACCTATTACCATTGCTTTTCTTACATCATCGGCCTATGCAGTGGCTATTACACATAAACTTACTTTGAATCAGCGTATTACAAGGTTTAGTCGTGGTGCTGGCAACAAAAATATAATGTTGATGGTTTGGATCTTTGTACTTGCTGGAGCATTTGCTCAGAGTGCTAAGGATATGAATGGTGTACAACAGGCTGTTAATATTGCACTTAGATTTTTACCAAGTGATTTTCTTTTGCCAGGAATGTTTATAACATCGTGTTTTATTTCTCTTTCGGTTGGAACGTCGGTTGGAACTATTGCCGCATTGATGCCAGTGGCAGTTGGAGTGGCTGAACAATCTGGCGTTGACGTAGAACTTATGGCAGGTGTTATAGTTGGTGGAGCATATTTTGGTGATAATCTTTCTTTTATATCCGACACAACAGTTATTGCTACTAAGTCGCAAGGTTGCATGATGAAAGATAAGTTTCGCGAAAATATAAAGATTGTAACGCCAGCAGCCATTGCCGCCGCAATTATATATTTTTTTATCGGACGTGGGCTACATTACAATTTGCCGATGCAAGATATACAACTCGTAAGAGTTTTGCCGTATGTTGTTGTTCTTGTTTCCGCATTGTTGGGTATTAACGTCTTAATAGTTTTGTCGGTGGGAATAGTTTGTGCTGGGTTTATTGGAATGATAACTGGTTGTTACGATATTTTTGGATGGTTTTCGTCTATGGGTAACGGTATCTTAGCAATGTCAGAACTTATTATAGTTACACTTTTGGCTGGTGGTATGCTTGAACTTATTCGTTATAATGGAGGTATGGATTTTCTTGTAGAAAAACTCTCTTCAAAAGTTTCGGCAAAGCGAGGAGCTGAGTTTAGCATTGCTTTTCTTGTATTTTTTGCCGATATTTGTACAGCCAATAATACCGTTGCGATAATCACTGTAAGTCAGGCTGTTGCAAAAATTGCTCGTAAGTTTGGCATTAATCCAAAACGTTCAGCAAGTTTGCTTGATACATTTTCTTGTTTCGCACAAGGAATAATTCCTTATGGCGCACAAATGCTTCTGGCGGCTGGTTTGTGTAAGATTGCACCATCTATTATTATTCCATATCTGTTTTATCCATTTTTAATGGGAGTATGCGCATTGTTAAGCATAACGTTTCAATGGCCAAAATCTAAATAGTATTTTCGGTGGTAATTTCGGTAAGATTAAAAAAAGTTTGAAGTTACATATTTTTTGGTTGATAAGTAATTTATTTTTAATTTTGCGTTGCGTTAAACAAAAGACAATATGGAAAATAGCCAAGAACAAGAGACTGCCGTGCTTGTAGCCGTATCAATCGACAAGACCACCGATTTTAAAATGTCGGAATATCTTGCGGAATTACAATTTTTGGCGCAAACAGTTGGTGTGGATACTTTAAAAAGTTTTACACAACGAGCCGAATATCCAAACCCACGTACATACATTGGACAAGGAAAACTCAAAGAAGTGGCTGATTATGTAGAAAAAAATAATGTTGATTGTGCCATTTTCGATGATGAACTTTCGGCTCATCAATTTAAGAATATTCAGGATGCGTTGAAATGCAAAATTCTCGACCGCACCAATCTTATTCTTGATATTTTTGCAAAACGAGCGCAAACTGCCCATGCTAAAACCCAGGTAGAATTAGCACAATATCAATATTTGTTACCACGTTTGGCAGGTATGTGGACGCATCTTGAACGGCAGAAAGGTGGAATTGGTATGCGTGGTCCGGGTGAAAAAGAAATTGAAACCGACCGTCGTATTGTTCGTGATAGAATTGCAAGGCTTAAAGAACAATTGCAAATAATTGATAAACAAAAAAATGTTCAACGACAAAATAGAGGAAAACTTGTAAGAGTTGCTCTTGTTGGTTATACTAATGTTGGCAAATCTACGCTTATGAACTTATGGAGCAAATCGGAAGTTTTTGCCGAAAACAAACTTTTTGCAACGCTTGACACCACTGTTAGAAAAGTTGTTGTTAAAAATTTGCCGTTTTTACTTTCCGACACTGTTGGGTTTATAAGAAAACTTCCAAAAAATCTTTTCGAGTCGTTTAAATCAACACTCGATGAGGTTAGAGAATCTGATATTTTGCTTATTGTAACAGACATATCGCATCCTAATTTTGAAGAACAGATGCAAACTGTAAACGAAACTCTTGCAGAAATTACTCAAGAAAGAAAATCGGTTTTTTATGTTTTTAACAAAACCGATAACTATAGTTACACGCCAAAAGATGCTGATGATTTAACAGAAAAAACAATGGAAAATTACTCGCTTCAAGAGTTGGAAGAGTATATTAAGATAAAATATTCACCGTCAGCTCCGTGTATTTTTATATCTGCAAAGAAAAAAACAGGCATAGATACGCTCAAAGAAATGGTCTATACTGAGGCACTTAAAATTCATACCGAACGCTATCCATACGACGATTTGTTGTATCAGTTGTAATATGTAACATTGAAGTAAAATAAAAAAATTGCAGTTAACGAATTTAAAATATATTTTTGCAGAAAAAATAATACAATGTCGAGAGTAGAAAAATCTTTTTCACACAAAATGTCAATACGGCATGCGTATAATCAACGTACAGGATTGTACGATTTTGTACGTAAAGTAGCCGTTAAACTTATTTTGATAGTTATTGCCATTGTGGCAGCGTTTCTTGTACTTAATCATTTTGTAGATATTGGTAGTATAATAGAAAATTACATAAATAGTCATGGAATATTTGAGGTTTTAACGTTGTTCCTTATTTCTGAATCTGTTTTGGGTTGGATACCGCCAGATTTCTTTATTATTTGGAGCAACCAATTTGATCAAATGTTCAAATGGTTAAGTATTCTTGGAACTATATCTTACTTTGGCGGTATAATTGCCTATAAACTTGGTGTGTTATCTGCCAAATTTCCTAAAATAAGAACGTGGCTTGAAAAACGTAACGATCAGTTTTTTAAACAGATAAAAAAATGGGGTGGCATAATAATTATTCTTGCAGCATTGTTTCCGTTGCCGTTTGCCACCACGTCCACAGCTGCTGGAATGGTTAAATATCCGTTTAAGCAGTTTTTAATTTACGGACTTTCTCGCTATCTAAGATTTTATTTTTATGGCGTGATGATATATTTTGCATTGGATAAGATTTTATAAAAATGGATTATAATTTTCCAAAAGTAATATTAAAAAATGGTAAGGAGCGCAGTCTTCTTCGTTTGCACCCTTGGGTTTTTTCTGGTGCAATAAAAAACATAATCGGTAATCCGCTCGATGGTGATAATGTGGTGGTGCTTGGAGCTAAGGGTGAGTTTTATGGACTCGGTCATTATCAAAAAGGTGGCAGTATAAGTGTAAGAATTTATAGTTTCGATTCTATACAACCAGACGAAAAATTTTGGAAACAAAAATTTGCTGCGGCAGTGGAATTACGTCGCAGCATAGGATTGCTTGATAATTCTCAGACCAATGTTTTTCGTCTAATACATGGCGAAGGCGATGGAATGCCCGGTTTTATTTGTGATTTTTACAATGGAACCGTTGTATTTCAGGCTCATAGTTATGGTATGTACTTGTTGGAACCTATTTTTGCTAAGATAATCTTAGAATTGCTTGGCGATAAAGTGGTTTCTGTTTACGACAAAAGTGCTAATACATTGCCAAAAAACAATAATGGTGTTGAAAATAAATTTTTATACGGTAGTTGCGCCGAAACTTTGGTAAAAGAATATGGAATGAAGTTTTTTGTAAACGTTGAAGAAGGACAAAAAACAGGATTTTTTATCGACCAACGCGAAAATCGTAACCTTTTGCGCCATTATGCAAAGGGAAAAAATGTGCTTAATATGTTTGGCTATACAGGAGGTTTTTCTGTGGCGGCATTGGCGGGAGAAGCAAATAGTGTTGTTAGTGTAGATGCTTCGCAAACAGCCATTTCACTTACTGAACGTAATGTTAATCAAAATTTCTCCAATACATCAAATCATCAAGCTATGGCAGTAGATGCGTTTGAATATCTCGATAAAATGGAGAAAAATAAGTATAATCTTATCATTCTCGATCCACCAGCATTTGCAAAACATGCAAGTGCTATGTCGCAGGCAGTTAAAGGCTATCAACGTATAAATAGAGCTGCAATGGAAAAAATTGCAGCAGGAAGTATTCTCTTTACTTTTTCCTGTAGTCAAGCCATTGATAAAAACATGTTTAGGCTTGCTGTGATGGATGCGAGCATACAAGCTGGACGCAAGATAAAGATTCTTCATCAACTAACCCAACCAGCCGATCATCCTATAAGTATATATCATCCCGAAGGTGAATATCTTAAAGGTTTGGTTGTTTATGTAGAATAATTATGTTTTAATATGGTTGCATAAATAAATATTAATAAGGATAATCGAATATTTATTATGGAATATATTGATTCTTTAATAAAATACAAGCGTTTTGAAACCTATAAGGTTAATGTTGGCGGAGTAAAAATTGGTGGAGAAAATCCTATTCGCGTACAAACAATGTGCAACACCTCTACTGCTGATGTAGAAGCCACTGTAAAACAGATAACTAAACTTTCTGAAATGCAGGGTTGTGAAATTGTGCGTGTAACCGTGCCTACAATGAAAGATGTGGGTTATCTTAAAGATATAAAACGCATTTTATTGGATAAAGGTATTACTATGCCAGTGGTTGCTGATGTACATTTTCTTGCGCAAGTGGCGTTGGCATGCGCCGAACAAACCGACAAGGTGCGTATAAATCCTGGAAATTTTTGTCATCACGATTTACCTTGTTTTACCAAGGAAGAGTATGATAACGAAGCTGCTGTTATTGAGAAAAATTTTGCACCATTGATAGAGATTTGTCGTAAACATGGTACAGCGTTGCGCATTGGTACCAACCACGGTAGTTTATCAAAACGGATACTTAATCGTTTTGGTGATACGCCCGAAGGTATGGTTGAAAGTGTTATGGAGTTTCTTAGGATAGCAAAACGATTGAATTTTAACAATATAGTTATCTCTCTTAAAAGCAGTAATCCAAGTGTTATGGTAAAAGCAGCTCGCTTGCTTGTTAAAGTAATGCGTCAAGAAAACATGAATTTTCCGCTTCATCTTGGTGTTACTGAAGCAGGCGAAGGACTTGAAGGACGTATGAAATCGGCAGCTGGCATTGGTGCGTTGCTTTTTGACGGGATTGGTGATACGGTGAGAGTTTCGCTTACAGAAAATCCTGAATATGAAATTGCTCCAGCAATGGAGATTTGTCGTTATGCACTATGGCGCATACAAGGTAAGCAATTAGAACTTTCTGATGGAGAAATTCCATTTTTTTATAATCCATATTCATATAAACGTCGAGAAAGTATTGCTGTTGGAAATTTTGGTGGAACAAACGTTCCTACAGTTGCTATTTGGGTTAACGATGAAGGAAAAGATATTGTTGATTTTGTTTCTAATGTTAACGAAGATAAACTTCCTGACGTTGTTTTTGTTAATAATGAACAATTAGCACGAGATATATTAAATACAGGTAGAAAACTTAAAGTTTCGGTTGAAAGCGAAAGTAAGATTGCTGGTACAATTCCTTATTATCATTATAAAACTTTTGCACAAAAAAAATCTGGAGAGTTTTGCTTTGTAATTGTTGACGAAAAATCTGATTTTAAGCAACTTTCAACTTTATTGTTTGGTCATGAGATTTTGATTGCTGCACCAAAATTTGGCAATAAAACTGCATCGTTGCGATATATATTTTACCAGCTACATGTTAATAATATAAAACTTCCTGTACTTATAAAACCCGACGAGAATATACCGCAAGAATATAACGATTTGGCTGTTACGGCAGAATCGTCGGCCGTTTTTATTGATGGGCTTGGCGATGGTGTTGTGCTTAATACCAACGGTGATGTAGAAAAATATTCTGCGATGGCATTTGATATTTTGCAGATATGCCGTCTTCGTATCTCTAAAAACGAATATATTTCTTGCCCTGGTTGTGGTAGAACGCTTTACGATTTACAGACAACAGTAAAGAAAATTAAAAATGCTACATCGAAATACAAAAATTTAAAAATCGCTGTTATGGGTTGTATTGTTAATGGACCTGGCGAAATGGCTGATGCAGATTATGGGTATGTTGGTGCTGGTGTTGGAAAAATTTCTCTTTATCGTAATAAGGAAGTTGTTAAACGTGGTATTCCTGAAGAAAATGCTGTTGAAGAACTTATAAAACTTATAGAGGATAAATAATTTTATTAGAATAATAAAAAACAACGAGAATCTTTATTTTTAGAGTTTCTCGTTGTTTTTTTATTATTAGCAATTCTCTATTTTATTTATGCCCAAGGGTCGTCTGCAGCAGGAGTACGTATGTCAGAAAGTAGAAAGTTTTCCCACAAAAACCATTGCGTACCTTTTTGACGGAGTTTTAATTGACGTGGTGAATCTGCTCCCGATGAGTTCATCCAAAGTGTTACGTAACCAGCATTTTGATACGAATAGGGATTATCGAATACTTCTATGGTATATTCGCTTGGTTGGTAGTTGTTTTGAGGCGATGAACCTTTAAAAAAACTAAATGGTTTGTAGAATTTTCCTTGCAAACGATCTTTTAAAAACTGTTTTTCGTATGGTGAAAGTGGTTGTGGTCCTTTTAGAAAATTGAGCATGTTTATTGTTTCATCAACATTGTTTTCGTAGTTACACAAAGTTGCAACTACTAATGCACAAACCTCAAATGGGTTGGTGAGTGCAGATTCTTTTAAAGATTTTAGTTGTTCAACATTCTGCGGCAATGTGCTGAATGTTATTGTCTGTCTTTTTTCCATAATTTAAAAAGTTTTTTATGTTATAACAATGAGTTATTTTGCCACCAAATATAAAAAATGTTGGTTTATAATAAAAAATGTTTTAATTTTTTTTATTTTTTTGTTGCATTAATAATTGTTGAATATATATTCTTCTGGTTGAGCAAGTATTTCTGGTAGTGCATTTTCTAATGTTTTACAAAGTTGTGCTATCATTTCTGATGTTGTAGGGTATTGTATTGGTACGTTTCTGAGGTTTGGACGTAGTTCTGGAGGAAGTGCTTTGATGTCGCCGCGTATGGTTGCATATCTGTTGATAAAGTCATAAACTACTGATGTTTCTTCGCCGCGAAACATTAGATTTCCATTTCTGGCGTTGTAATATGAGTTTTGTACTATTAGTTCTCCGCGTTTTACTTGTGATGTTTCTAAATATTGACAACTATAATGAACAATGTTTTGTTTTTTTACCATTTTGCCATCGGCATCGCGTACTACGTTTCCTTTTGAATCTCTAACATATTCTGTTCCTTTGTCTTCTTCAACAGAAAAGTCGCGCTTTGTTTTCTCTTCTGAGTTTACGCCTATAATTATGTTGTTGATGTTACAAATGGTTTTTATGTCGGGTGTTGTTCTGCCAATGGTTGATGCAGAATAGTATTTAAACCACATACTACCGCTATTGGCTACGGCTTGGTTGGCTATAGATGCCAAAACTCGGTCCGAAATTCTCGAATTATAACTCATAACGCTTACAAGTACTTTGTAACTGCCTTTTTCTACGCAATTGTTCATAAATCTTGTTATGCTGTCGTGATTACCTATGTATGATTTGGCTGTTTCTAACGATTTATATGCGTTATAGTATCCGTTTTTTGTATCTGTGTGATAAAGACTTAATGCTTTTGTGTAATAAAATTTTCCTGCAGATGTTTTGGTTTGTGATATTTTGTTGTTATAATCCACTTGTTTGTAATCTATTGTTTCTCCGTTTAGATTTAGTGGTAGCACGGTTTTTACAAGTTCTTGACGCTCTTGCATTTGACGATAAATTTTTATCATGTGGTCGTATTGGTTGTTGCGTGCATAATTGTCTATTTTTTCTTTATCTGCTGCGGTAGCTGCTTGATACGCGTCTTTAAGACTTTTGATTTGGATAGGGTCGGTTTTGTCTTTTTGAAGTTTTCTAACTGCAGTGCGTAGTGCATCGTCGTAGTTGCCTTTTTCTACCATTTTGGTAGAGTTGCAACTTGAAATGAATGTTAATATTAAAAATAAAATAGCTAAGGTTTTGGTTTTCATTGTTTTATTGTTCTAATGTTGATAATGCTGTTTTTAAGTCGTTGTCGTAATTTTGGATTAATTTATAGCAATTAGTTTCATCGTTGATGATTAATTTTATTGCTGCTTTTATTTGATTATTAATGTATTGATTATCTATATCTTCTTCTTTTTGAGGTTTTACGCCATTTGCTATAGTAAAATTTATGAATTTATTATATAAAAGGTTGTCATCAAAAATAGATGTAACTGCGTTATTGTTGTATTTTGCTGTTTCTGCATTAAAATGTAATGCAGAAAATTTTTTAAAAAGATTTTGTCTGTTGCATTTTAGTATATATTCTGACAATTTGTTTTCTGATTCAGGAACAAAAATGTCTGGCATTATTCCGCCACCACCATAAACCGTTTTGCCTTTTGGTGTTGTGAATTTTAGACTGTCGGGAAATGTATTTTTTATGGCAGAATCGAGTTCTCCATTTAATAAACGATTTTTAATGTCATCGTTGTAGTTGACACCTGTTCCGTATGGTTTTTGTATGCAACGTCCTGTGGGTGTGTAGTATCTTTCTGTTGTAAGCCTTAGTTGTGAACCATCGTTTAAATCTATTGTAGTTTGCACAAGTCCTTTGCCAAATGTTCTGCGTCCTACGATTATTCCTCTATCGTTATCTTGTATAGCACCCGCAAGTATTTCTGATGCAGATGCACTCCAAGAATCAACAAGAATTATTATTTTTTTGTCTTTGAGTCGGTTTTTGCTGTCGGCGTAAAATTCGCGTTTTCGTCCTTCGCGATTTTGTGTGTAAACAATCATGGCTTTGTGAGGTAATATTTCGTTAGCTATTTTTATTACTGCTTGTAAGTAGCCACCGCCATTGTCTCTAAGGTCTATTATTAGTGTTGAAAACTTGTTGATGCTATCTACTGTTTGCTCACAAAATTCTTTGTATGTGTTTGAACCAAACGATGTTATCTTTATGTACCTAATGCTATCGTTTATGTTAAATGCTGTTTCTACACTTGGTAATGGTATTTTGTTACGTTTTATTTTTTTTATCATTAAACTATCGCAACCACTTCGTTTTATTGATAGATTAACGTATGTGTTTATATCGCCTCTTATCAATGTTGGAATTTTTTTTGTCATTTTTGTGGCTGGATAGATTGTATTTGTATCTATTTTTATTATTCTATCTCCTGCAATAATTCCCGATTCTGCGGCGGGGCTATTTTTTAATACGTACATTACAATTAGTGTATCGTGATAAAAATTGTATTCTATGCCGATGCCACCATTAATTTTGCCATTGAGACGTTCTTCGGCTTGTTCTATATCTTTTGCTGGAATATATGTTGAGTGTGGGTCTAATTTTTCTAATAATTTGGGTATTATTTCTTCGGCGAGAGAGTCAGTAGAAATTTTTTCGACATATTTATTTTCAATAGCGTTAACAACTTCCAATATTTTGTTGTTGTTATTGACAAACATGAAATTGTCGTTTGTTGTTTTTATGGTGATGTAACGTTCCAAAAACATGCCTAATGCTACGAGAAAAAAAACTATGAGTGGTGTGTATTTATTGCTGTCCATTTAAAATTTTATAACCATGTAAAAAATATCTTTGTTATTCGTCTTTGCCTATTTCAATAAAAACAGTTTCTATTCCAGCTCTTTCCAATAGTTTTAATCCATCATCAAGACGGTATTTTTCGCTATATACTACTCTTATTATTCCACTTTGGATGATTAACTTGGCACATTCTAAACATGGAGAGGCTGTAACATAAAGAGTTGCACCAAGGCTACTATTACCGCTTTTTGCTACTTTAGTTATTGCGTTGGCTTCGGCGTGAAGCACGTATGGCTTTGTGGTTCCGTCTTCGAGTTCGCACACGTTTTCAAATCCAGAAGGTGTTCCATTGTAACCGTCTGAAATTATCATTTTGTCTTTTACTAAAAGTGCGCCAACTTGCCTACGTGTACAATAGCTATTTTCTGCCCAAATGCGCGCCATACGTAGGTATCGGCGATCGAGAAGGTCTTGCTTATTCATTTTTAATTTCCTCGTAATCAATATATTCTCCTGTGTTGTAGGATTTTTGTTGGGATTGAGCCTTATTGTTGATTATTTCTATATTTGTTTGTCCTTCAATTGGTTGCTCTGTTTGCTCTTTGTATTTTTTTTCGGCTTGTTTTACGGTTTTGTATATTCTTAAAAGTATTCTTCCACCAAAAATTGTGAAGGTTAACATAAAGAATATTAGCATAAATAATAAAAATGTCAACATGGTTTGTTTATTTTAATTGGTTAACAAAATTTCTACTCTTTTGTTTTTTGCTTTGTTGGCGGGAGTGTCGTTTGATGCTATTGGATTGTAAAACCCACGACCAGAAGCGGTGTAATTTTTGCCAGGTGTGGTGCTGTTTTCGGTTAAAAACGAAACCACTGCCGCTGCCTTGCGTACACTAAATTCAAGATTGGTTTTGGCTGTTCCTGTGTTGTCGGTGTTGCCAACAACTTCTACTTTGAGATTTTCGTTAAGACTAAGCACTGCGGATATTTTTTTTAGTAAAGTTTGACCTTTGCTGCTTATAGTTGTTCCTGATTGAAATAAATAACTATCCCAAATGGTTATAAGTATTTTTCCTCCGCTACGTTGTGCGTAACATTCGCTTTGATTTGTACCTTTGATGGCTGAGTTTATGCTTGTTAACAGATTGTTTAGTGCCGAAATATTTGCATCATTTAGGCTTTCTATTGAATCGCGATTGTGATTTTGTAACTCTAAAATATTTTTAAGCGAATCAACCGTGCGGCTTTTGGCAATGAGGTTTTGTTTTTCGCGATTATAGTCGTTGATGGCAGTGTTTAGCGATTGGCTCAGTGCGTCTTTGTCTCCAGAAATTTGTTTGTTTACCGTTGTAAGGCTGTCATAACTGCTTGATTTTTTGTTACTTAATGATTGTAATCGCTCTGTGTTGGCGTTAAATTGAGTAACTGTGGTGTTAAACACACGGTTTAGACTATCGAGCGAATATTTGCCACGTGCTACGGCTGCGTCATATTTCTTTTTGGTTACTATGCAACTGCTTAGCATGGTTGCTGTTATTATTAATATAATAAGTTTTTTCATGTTATTATCCTTTTTATTCTATCTTTGTGTTTTAGAAAAAACAAAGGTAATTATAAAATATGAAAAAAACAGCATTGTTGATATTTCTTTTGACTTTTAGTTTTAATATTTTTGGACAAAAAGTCGTTACTGGTGCAATTTATGATTCTAAAACATCAGAGCCTATGGCTTTTGTTAATGTGGCTATTGTTGGAACTACGGTTGGCACTGTTTCTGATGAGTTTGGTGAATTTTCGTTATCTATTCCTGCCAATCTTTGCAACAAGTTGTTGCAGTTTTCGTCGGTTGGGTATTTGTCGTATAGTCAAGAAGTTTCGCAGATAAATCAACCGTTGGAAGTAAAGCTTGAACCTACCGATTACAAGATTGGAGAAGTTGTGGTTAAAGATAAATCGGCTGCTGGTGTTAAAGTTTTAAAGTCCGTTGTTGCTGAACTGGAAAATAATTATATTTCTTCGCCATATTCTCTTAAAGGAAACTATGTTTTTAGTTGTTCAGATGTTCATGCAACTCAAAAGACATCTGTTTCTGTTGATTTTTACGATTGCGTTGGTTATTTGCAGTCGGCACGCAAAACGGCTTATGATGATAGAAATTATTCTGTTAAAGTGGTTTGGCGACAAAAACCCGCAATTGACTATTGGTATGGACGAATTGCTATTGAAGAAATTTTGACAACGGATATTGTTCGTAGTGCTTTTAATATTTTGGATGCTGCTCGTTACAATGATTATGAAATAACATTGTTGCAATCTGGCGATGGTGTAAATAAGTTGACTTTCAAATGCTCTATTCCAACATTTTATCATTGTGGTTACGAAAATCCAAAAGAATATTATGGTGTGCTTAATGTAAAAAATAATGTAATTATTTCAGGCGAATATACTGTCGTGTGCGTAGATAAAAAAGTTGATGCACAATTTACTTATTCTGCCTTTGGTGGAAAAAATTGCTTAACATCGGCATCTGTTAAAATTACAAGTCAATTTGGCGAAGAATCTCATGTTTTTAATGCAGAAAGTATCAGTAATGGAAAACAGATTACTGGAAAAGTTTTCTTTTGTCGTTAAAATAAGTGGATATATTGTATAAAAAATCACGGAAACATAGAATTTTATAATTCTTTTGTGTTCCGTGATTTATTTTTGTTGGTATTATTTGTTAATGGCAGAATAGCATTTCGCGGTATTTTGGTAATGGCCACATTTCGTCATCAACGATAAGTTCAAGTTGGTCGATAGCGTGGCGTATTTTATCAAAATATGGTTTTACGTTTTGAGAGTATGCTAATGCACGTTGCAGATTGTCGGTAATTGTGTCGGCATTTTTGCGTGCAGTATTCATGTCTTTACAATTTGTTTTAATATTGAGAATGTGTTGCGAAATGATTTTGATTGTGTCGAGACGGTTTTCTACCAATTCGTCAAAGCCAAGTCCTTTTGTTCCACGATAGTTTTCTATAAGAAGGTTTTGGTATCTAATGGCTGTTGGAACAACGTGGTTCATGGCAAGATTTACCATTACTCGCGATTCTATTTGTATTTTTTTGTGATAGTTTTCGGCGTAGATGTCTTGTCGCGCTTCGAGTTCGCGTTTGGTTAAAACTTTGAGGCTTTCAAATAGCGAAATTGTTTTTTCCGATGTGTATGCTTTTAACACTTCGGGACACGAACCAGAGATGTTGAGACCACGTTGTTCTGCTTCGTTTTTCCATTCGTCGGAATAATTATTGCCTTCAAATAAAATAGAGTATGATTGTTTTGTGTATCTACCAAGTATTGCTAATACATTGTCTTCAAGGCTACCACCTTGTGCCAAAGCTGCGTCAAGTTCTTGTTTAAATTTTTCTAATTGACCAGATACTGCGCTATTGAGTGCTATCATTGAAGAAGCGCAATTGGCGGCACTGCCCACCGCACGAAATTCAAATCTGTTACCTGTAAATGCAAATGGTGAGGTACGGTTGCGGTCGGTGTTGTCAAGAAGTATTTCAGGTATTTGTTCTATGTTTAGTTTTACAGATTTTTTTACCGAAGGTGTTAATATTTTGCCTTTTTCGGTTTCTTCTTTTAAAATTGCCAATGTTTTTGCCAACTGTGCTCCTAAAAATATTGATATTATGCAAGGAGGTGCTTCATTGGCTCCAAGTCTGTGTTCGTTGCCCGCAGTCATGATGCTGGCTTTGAGCAAATCGGCATTTTCGTAAACGGCTTTTATTATGTTTACTAAGAATGTTAAAAATCTTAGATTACCATTTTCGTCTTTTGCTGGCGAGAGAAGATTAATGCCTGTGTCGGTTGCCATAGACCAATTGTTGTGTTTACCGCTACCGTTTACCGATGCAAATGGTTTTTCGTGAAGCAATACGCGAAAATTATGGCGGCGCGCTGTTTTCATCATCAAATCCATTAACAATACGTTGTGGTCAACAGCGAGGTTTATTTCTTCAAAAATTGGTGCACATTCAAATTGTCCTGGAGCAACTTCGTTGTGGCGTGTGCGTACAGGTATGCCGAGTTTGTGACATTCAACTTCGAGATCTTGCATATATTCCATTACTCGTTCTGGAATTGAACCGAAGTAATGATCGTCAAGTTGTTGATTTTTAGCAGAGTTGTGTCCCATTAAGGTTCGTCCACAAGAGATAAGGTCTGGGCGCGCTGCAAAAAGTGCTTCGTCGATGAGAAAATATTCTTGTTCCCAACCTAATGTGCCGTTAACACGTTTGGTTTCTGGATTGAAATATTTGCAAACAGCTGTTGCTGTTTTGTCTAATGCGTTTAGCGAGCGAAGAAGTGGTGTTTTGTAGTCGAGAGCTTCGCCTGTGTATGATATAAATACTGTTGGTATGCAGAGTGTTGAACCTATTACAAAGGCTGGTGATGTAGGATCCCAAGCGGTGTATCCTCGTGCTTCAAATGTATTGCGTATTCCTCCTGAAGGAAATGATGATGCGTCTGGTTCTTGTTGGGCGAGAACTTTGCCTTCAAACGATTCTACTGGTGTGCCATTGGCTAATGTAAAAAATGAATCGTGTTTTTCTGCTGAGGCTTCGGTAAGTGGTTGAAACCAGTGTGTGTAGTGTGTTACGCCAAGTTCCATTGCCCATTGTTTCATTCCGTTGGCAACATGATCGGCCAATTCTCGGTCTATGTTGATGCCTTCAGCGATACATTTTTTTACTTTTTTGTAAACGCCTTCGGGAAGATATTGGGCCATTTTTGAGTCGTCGAAAACATTGCAGGCATAAAATGTTATCGCTCGGTCTTCTGAATGGTTTACTTTTACTGGTTTGTGGGTTAGCGAGTCTTCCAGTGCTTTAAATCTTATTGCTGACATGTTTTTTTTGTTATAATAATTTGTGCAAATTTGGTTTTAAAAAATCTTAAGTCAAAGTTAATTTTTAAAATTAACGTTTGTTTAACCAATTTTTATTTAATGATTTTTACTGCTTGTTGTCTAAAAATTTGACATTCTATACATTTTAATGGTTTACAATAGTTGTTGCTGAGCTGTATGGCGGCTTGAGAGTCCCATGCGTTTTTTATTATTAGACCGTTTTCTTGTTGTTTTTTTACTATTGAGTTTGTTTCTTGTGGTAGTTTTTGTAATAATTCTATGGCTTTTTCTTGATATTGCGGCATATTACGCATTTGTCCGTAAACAAACATTGTAGGTATTGCAGCGTTTATTGCCAACAATAGTGCCGATTGTTTTGTTAAAGTTGCAATATTTATTGGTCTTGGTTCTTTGTCTGTGAGTTTTGTGGTAAAAAAGTGGAGCATCTCATCTGCCTCTGTTATTTCTAATATGTGAGAAAATATGTTGCGTTTTTTGCATATTAGTGCAGTGAATTGGGCTATTCGTATTTCTGGACGGTTTTTAGGTCTTAATTTATTTTCCCATTTTATATTTTCTGGCTGCGAAAGGTTATATTTTTGTTTATAAAAACTATATTCGCGAACCATTTCTATGTTGTTGTGTATAAGTCCTGCTTGTCCAAGCATAATTGCAATGGCGGAATATAGCGAATCTCTATTTTTTTCTATTATGCTAAGTGTTACACTTTGTGCGAGTGTTTCCATTTGAAATGAGTTTTTCCCAAAGCCAAATGCCCTTGCTAATAACCTAAAAAACATATTGTTCCAATCTCCATTTGTTTTTGTTAGCAGTTTTTTTATTTCTTCGGTTTTATGTTGAAGTCTTTCTGTTGCTAAGCGTTCTTTTAGTATGGTTCGATTTATTTGCGACATTTCTGTTATTTTGGCGGGACATTTTTTTGACTTGGCTACTTGGTTAAAAAAGGTGTTGCTTAGTTCTATTAATGGATGGTTTGTCGGAATTGTTATTGTTGGTATTGGATTACCGAGGCGGTCTTTTAGTGGGGTGTCGTCTATGAATACAATGTGGAGTATTACGTTGTTATAGTTGGGGTCGTTGGTGTGTCCGTGGAGTGTCCAGTGTGATGATTTTACATGAAATTCTACATTGCCAACCCATAGTATTTTTCCAATGCGAATTTTTGCTGCGTAAATATCCGGACCAGAGTTTTGGTTTATGATACCGTAATTAAGTATTTCCACTTTTTCGTTTTGTGTAGTGGTTAAGTTGCTTGGTAGCAACCTATTAGTCCATATAAATTCGAGCAGTTTTTCGTTCAAAAAAATAGAGTTTAAGTTATTCTTCAATGAGTTTTTTTAGTCTTTCTATTTGTTTTTCTTTGCCCACTTCTCGTAGCCTTATTGCGGTGTTGGTGAAATATTGGTGTCCAGTTAAAAATTTCACCTGTTGTTTGTTCCATGTATTAATGTCAATTTCTTTGCCTTGAGCCCTTAACTCATCGTAAAGTGAGTTTGAAACTGGAATAAAATCGCTTCGTCCGAGGTAATCAAGGTCGGCATCACACATTATTTTTTCAAGTAATGTTTGAGGGTTAGGTGGCAATTTTGTTGCCATTATTAGTTTACAAATTCGTTCTATCTGTTCTTGAGTGTATTTCCATTTAGGAAGTATTTCTCGTGCTATTTGTGTGCCAAAAAATTCGTGGTTGTCATATCCTATTATATGACCACTATCGTGAAATAGTGCAGCGGTTTTTAGTAATAGAATGTCTTGATCGTCAACGCCTTCCCCGTATCCTATTAATTCTGCTTGGTTTACAACATCAATTGTGTGTTTGTAATTGTGGTAGTGCAAAAACGATGGCAATTCTTTTTCTAATTTATCAAGTATGGTTTCTTGTAAATCGGTGAATTGTCTTAACGCATATTTAACTTGAAATATTTCGTTAGGATAACGTCCAATTTTTCGGTTAACCGAATAAGCAAGTTTTAGACGCCTTATATAATACATCTCCAAATCGCCTTGATATTTAACTGGTATTGTACCGTTGTATTCGGTGAGAAAATATTCTTTTATGCTTTCGTAAGTATATACCGATGCGTTTATTTTACCAGTGTCGGCGGCTGATGCCATTCTTGTTGCTATGTTGACGGTTTCGCCTTTTATATCGTATGAAATATTTTTTCTTCCCGATTGTGTGGCTGTTACAGAGCCTGTATGAATGCCGATGCGAAGCTCCCAAAAATTCTTGTCGTTTTTTTCGTATTTTATTTTTAGATTTTCGAGATAATCGCTCATCTCAAGGGCTGCCAATACAACATCTATTGGGTTGGTGATGTTTTTGTTTGGCAATCCGCCTGCACACATGTATGCGTCACCGATTGTTTTTATTTTTTGAAGGTTGTATTTTTCTGCAATTTCGTCAAAGTGAAAAAGTATTTGGTCGAGTTCATCTATTGCGTTGCTTGGGTCTTTGTCGTTGGATATGGTTTTAAAACCTCTTATATCCATGTACATTACGGTAACCATTTTAAACCTAATCGACCGTTGCCCAAATTCCATATTTACGCCTTGGGGCAAATATTCCTTGGGAACAACCGATAATAGTTTTTCGTAACGCTCGTTGTCTTTCAAAACTTTGTCGTATTGTTCCGAAAGTTCTTTTATTTGATTTTTGAGCTCCAAATTTTCTCGTAACAAATTGGCTGCTCTATAAACCAATTCTTCTTCCTTTGTACCGTTCATTGTTTTATAAAAATACGTGCTAAAAGTAGAAAATTTTTGTTTTTAAGAAAATTTTTTTTGTTTTTTTATTATACGTAATGTTTTGTATTGGTTTTTGTTTTTATCTCCTTGAATTATGAAAATTAATTAATTTTTATATTTAATATATTATTTTGTCAGGAAATTAAATATTATTAACATTCTATTTAAAATTTCTATTTTATAATTATATTTAATTATTCTCTTGTTATAAATATTTCTAATGGAAATTTTAAGTTTTATGATGGATATTAGTCAAAAATAGTTTATATTATACTAAAACGTAAGGTCTAACTATAATTATGTATTTTTTTTTACCACGCCAATTTCATTTGAATTGTCATATTGCGTGTGGACACTTAGATTCGCCCGTTTAAATGAAATTGACGTATGTTTTAAACTTATATATTGCAATTAACACAATAAGAATGTGTTTTATGTGTTAATTTTTTCAATTTGTTAATTGATTTATTTTGCCTTAAGTTGTGGTGATTCTAAAGAAAACAAAATGACTAATTACTCGTTATAATTTGTATCGCAAAAAAAAATCTTAAATTAAGATTCGAAGTGCAATTTCCATACGCAACGTAACTATACTTTATG
>CALFIU010000060.1 GCA_937877455.1 uncultured Bacteroidales bacterium | reverse complement strand
CCCTGATGTTGTAAAACAAATCTTTGTTTTCGTTAATTATTTCTTCGCCTCCATAAATGCAAACAGCATTATGGCTATTAAAACTTCTCAACAAAGGAGCGAAGTTTTTAATATCTTGAGCCGTAGTGTTGAGAATTTCAGTACGTTCGCGCTGTATATCCTCAAACGTTCTACCACCAAAATATCGTGTTAATGCAACACTACCTTTCTGCGATACAGTAATCGGCTGATCTTTTGCAGAAATGGCTCCAATAATATATTTTAACATTACATCATCGGTTGCGTCAAAATTTTCGATAAATTCAACTGCCTTATCGTAAACATCAAGTGTATTTTTTAAATTTGGATCGCGATACGATGAAAAACTCATAAGCCCATCGATACTAATTATCGAAAAACAACCATACGCACCGCCACGAACCCTTACTGCATTGTGCAAAAACTCAAGTGTTAGAATTTTTGAAAGTACATTCATTTTACCATTCCACTTAAAATCAGTAACTTGGCTATAATCAAAACCTCTAACAACATATTGAACTTTTGTTTGTCCAGTAAATGCTTCGTTTTTAACCTTTGGCGTTACTTTCCAAGGTTTATGTTCCACATCATTGTTTGGTAGATTAGCAATAAATTTGCTCAATGACAACGACAATTTATCAAAATCTTTTTCTTGTACAGTGGCATGGAGAATAAGATTTTTACGACAAAACAATAACTTAGAAATTTTGTTAAAATTCTCAATTATTTCGTCAAATTTGTTATCAAAATTTTTGTACAAATCCTTAACAAAGAAATAATAATCAATGCCAAAGAGAGATTCTTCGATGCAACTTGATTGGTTAAAATACGATAACGCACGGTTGCGAATATAGTAAAATGTAGATGAATTAATTTCCGTATCAAAACGAGAAAAAATACGCGACAACAAATCTTTAATTCGTTGTTTATCAGAAAAATCTGAGCGCAACGCCATTTCCTCAATTATATAAGTAAGCTTATCAACTTTTTCGGTAAGCACCTTGCCCGAAATGTTAAATTGAATATATGGTTTACGTTCTCCTTGATACAAAGAATATGACGACATCGATGGCATACAGCTACCTGTATATGTCTTTTTGTATCTATCGAGTTCGCCATAAGAAAAATTTTGCGTATCAACTTTGCCAATAAATTCACCCAAAAGTGCAACATATTTCATCAGTTCCATTGGTACAACATCAACATTGAACAATGCACTAAGATAAATAATATCGTGAGTAAACCCATTGTAACACAATGTTTTAACACCATCAATTTCTTTTTCAACAATAGGAAAGTTTTCTGCTTGAGGGTTAAGGTCTTCCTTGGTTAAAACTGGTATGCAAGCCAATTCTTCAGGTGTTTCCTCTCGGTTTTGAAATTCTGCCAACGCCTTGGTATCAGCAATAAGTTTGTCTATCTGCTCATCAGAAAGCGAATCTTTGAGTTGTTTTAGTTCGTTGGCAGTTTCTTGCTCAATCTCAGCTTCAAGTCCGGCTTTTGGTTTAAAATCAACAAGAACTTGATGATTGTTATTCAAAAAATATTGATTTATAACATTTTCCAAATAGCCTTCATCAATAGCAGTTTTAAGTTGGTTTAACTGAAGTTCATTTTCTATACAATCTATTGGATTTTTTCCATACATCCATGCCGAAATCATTTCCAAAAATCTGCGCAACCCTTGTTGAGCATCATTGCCCTCTCGTAAAGCAAACTCTCGACGATTTATAACTCCTGCAAGAGATTCTTTATCAACACCTTTGTTGACAACATCTTTTAATGTTGACATGATAACCGTTTTGAATTTTTCGGCATCTGCAGCGTTACAATTGTGTCCAACAAACGTAAACACATTTTCTTGAGTATTGTCGAACCAAACCTCAATATCGCTACCAAGTTTAGCCTCTGTAAATGCCTGACGTATAGCTCCTGTTTCTTGATTTACGAGAACATCAATTAAAATATCTAACGCCAACAAAAGTTTAAGGTCTGTATTACGTCCAACAGCTAACCCCAATGCAAGATAAGTGTCGGTAGTTTCTGTTGCAGATTCACTGGCTGGATAAAAACCCGATACAACTTTCGGCTTGTCGAATGGCTTTTGTGGCACAATATCAAAATCTGCACCTGTTATATCATAATTGCTCAAGTAACCGTCCAAAATTTCAAGTTCTTTGCTAAAATCGGCATCGCCATAAAAATAAACATAAGCATTTTCTGGCGTATAATGTTTTTTGTAATAGTCGATAAAATGCTCTTGGGTTAAAGTCCTTATTGCTTTGGGATAACCGCCAGCCGAACGCCCAAATCCATTGTCGGGAAACAACGAACGGTTGATACAAAAGTCAAGTTCGCGAAGTGGATCGCTATAAGCACCCTTCATCTCATTGTAAACCACACCTGTATATTGTGGCATGTCGTCGCGATTAAAAAGTTCTACGCGCCAACCTTCTTGTTTAAGAATACGATTGTCGTTGAGCAACAATGGATTAAAAACAGCATCAAGATAAACATCCATAAGATTGAAATAATCTTTGTTGCTTATGCTCGCCACAGGAAACATAGTTATGTCGCTGCCAGTCATGGCATTAAGAAATGTTGACAACGAACCTTTCAAAAGTTGGTCAAAAGGACTCTTTATTGGATATTTTTTTGATCCATTAAGCACCGAATGTTCCAAAATATGCGGAATACCGCAATCATCAACTGGTTCGGTTTTAAATGCTATTGCAAATGTTTTGTTTTTATCTTTATTGGCTATCTTAACAACACGTGCGCCACTTTTTATATGTTGATAATAATAAACTTGCGCATCTACGTCGTTGACATGCCGTTCTTCTATCAAACGGTATTTTTCCATTTTTAATATCTATAATTTTTTTCTCTCTTTATTTACAAATGTAACATCATTATTATTTTAAACCAAATTAAAATTGCGCAATTTTTTCTCGCAAAAACTTTTTGTCGGACAAATCTACACGAAAAGAATCACAAATTTTTCCAATAGTCTTTACCAAAATTTTATTATCCAACGGAAAACTCTCTAAATATCTTAGTGTTAAGTTACGCTGTTTAACAAAATAAACTTGCAAAAGCCAAGCTGTTGCCATTTGAGCATAATAGCCAGTCAAACAAAGTTTTTCGAGTTGTGGCAATATTTTTTTTACATCTTCTTCATCGGTGTAATACATCAAAAACACCACCAATGCAAACCTTACTTGACATTCTTTTTGCGAATAAAGAAATTGATTCAAAAATAAATAAGTTTCAACCTTATAATTTTTTATAAATTTTAACGAACTACAAAAACTATCACACAAAGCCCAATTGTTTATTTTTTCAACATAACCAGCCACCAAATTAAAAACTTCTGTCAAACTTGGTGTATAATTTTTTGCCGATTTACGTCCTATTTTTTCGGATATAACACCAATTATAAAGCCTTGCAACAGAATTTCTTCTTGCGAATTGTCTAATAACATGGATAAACTGTTTCGCCAATTTTCGTAGGCAAGTTTTTTTGCCAACAATCGTAGCAAAGGCAATTTTACACCATAAACAAAACCCGCCCCTGGTGTTAATTTTGAAGAAAATTCAGCTGTTGAGGGGTCGGAGTTTTGTTTTAAATATTCTATTACATCGCTGTAATTCATTGGTTTATGAGGGCTGATATTGTTTTAACCTTTTCGTCAAGTAGTTCTTTTGACTTTGCCTCACAAAGCAAACGAAGATATGGTTCGGTGTTACTCATGCGAATATTAAACCACCAATCAGAATACTCAATTCTATAACCATCAAAGTCGAAAAAAGCCAACGGTTTAGCCTTAGAAACAAAATAATCTTTTACCCTGTTCATTGCTCCAACTTTGTCATCAATCTTAAAATTTATTTCACCAGAATTTTCATACCGTCTTATTTCGTCAATGAGCATCGAAAAGGTACGACCTTCTTTTTTTAATGTCTCAACTACTTGAAGCACAATGCTTGCTGCCAAAACACCACTATCGGAATAGAAAAAATCTTTAAAATAATAATGTCCAGCAAATTCGCCACCATACAAACCATCTAAGTCGCGCAATTTTGGGGCAGCGTTGGCCCGACCAACTTTCCACATTGCTACTTCTGCGTTGTATTTTTGAAGATACTCGCTCACCGATTTTGATGTTCTAATATCTTCAATAACAATACCGTTACGTTTTTGCTTACCAAAAAACCAATCTCCCATTGCTGCAATAATCAAATCTGGTGGCACATGACGACCTTTGTCATCAACAAATACTACACGATCGGCATCGCCATCAAACACAAGACCTACATCAAGTTTGTTTGTTTTTACAAATTCTTGCATTTGAATTGTATTTTCTGGCAAAAGTGGGTTAGGGGAGTGGGCTGGAAAATTGCCATCCAAAACATCGTTGATATACATCGGAGCATCTTCCCAAAGCTCCTTAACGATAAGAGATGCAGCACCATTGGAGCAATCAACGCCAAATTTAAGCGTAGATAAATTGCCTACATATTTTTTTTGAAACTGCAAATAATCGTCGTTGATATATTTTTTTATTACTTTACCTTTTTCTTTAACTGGTACAACTTCGTTTTCCGTTGCCATTTTTTCCAACTTACTTAATCCGCTGTCGTAGCCAACTGGCAATGCGTTTTCGCGCGAAATTTTAAGTCCATTGTATTCCTTGGTGTTATGGGAGGCTGTTATCTGCACACCTGCTTTAAATTTGTAATTGGCGGTGGCAAAATATACCATTGGTGTGGTGCTTTGCCCTATATCATAAACATCTGCGCCTGCATCTGTTATGCCTTTTAAAAGATATTCGTGTATTTCGGGAGATGATATTCTACCATCGCGACCTACTATAATTTCTTTTGTTTCAAGAAGTTGAGGTATAAAAAATCCTATTTTATAAACATCATTTTTATCGAAATCTTTGTTATAAATTCCTCTGATGTCGTATGCGTGAAATGCGTTTTTCATATTTATTCGTTTTTTGTAAAGATATAAATTTTTTGATTAAAATGCAATTTTTTTGTAA
>CALFIU010000059.1 GCA_937877455.1 uncultured Bacteroidales bacterium | reverse complement strand
TTGTTTAAAAGAGATATTTGGATTAAATGTTTTAATAAGATTATTCTAAACAATAAGTTTTATCATATTTAATCGGCTCTTTTATTATCGTTTAGAATAATCTTCATTTGTTTTTCTTTTATTATTTTTATTCTTTTTCTGATTTTATGTTCTTATTTTAATTTTCTTTTATGTGTCTTTCAATAAAAAAAGAGGTTTTCCCTCTTTTTTGGAGTAAACCTCTGCTCGTTTCATTATTTATTCATTTCGACCGCCTCTCCCTTTTCCCGTCTGCGAATTGAATATCGTAAATGCGTTTCGTTTTCATATTGTAACAAACACATTTTAATAAAGGCTAACGCTAAATCTGCTTCAAATACTACTGCCACCAATTTGTCATCAATGTAAATGTCATAACAATAACTACTCATTATTCTTTACTCCTTTCAACTGCATAATACTTTTCAAAAATATCCCGATACAGCAGGGACTCTTTCGTAAACGGTGCCGCATGGCTGTACTTTTTACGGCCTTCCTCATATTCTTCGTCGGTATAACATCTTTCGGCATACTCTTTTAGATAATCCACCATGGAGTGTCCTACCGCATCGGAGAAGGCTGCTTTTTCTCTCCAGAGGATACTCTCCGGCAGATACTCTCCGTCTTCAAACGCATGTCGGAGCAGATACTTTCCTTTCCCGTAAGTATTTAATTTCATCTGCGGATCGATGCTCATGACATATTCCACGAAAGCCAGGTCCCCGAATGGAACACGTGCCTCTAAGGAATTTACGGAAATGCAGCGATCGGCACGAAGTACATCATACATATGAAGCTCCCGTACCCGCTTTACGCTCTCCTCCTGAAAGGCTTTGGCAGAAGGTGCAAAATCCGTGTATTTATATCCGAAAAGTTCATCGGAAATTTCTCCGGTAAGCAATACCCTGATATCCGTCTTTTCATGGATCCCTTTGCAGAGAAGGTACATCCCCATGGAAGCGCGAATGGTCGTAATGTCAAAGGTTCCGAGAATTTTGATCACCTCTTCCAAAGAGGAAATGACTTCTTTTGGCGTCATATAGATCTCCATATGATCACTGCCGATATAGTCGGCAACCTGACGGGCATATTTTAAATCGATGGCATCCTCCGTCATGCCGATGGCAAATGTCCGGATCGGAACATCGCTTTTTTGGGCCGCAATGGCACAGACCAGAGAGGAATCCAGACCGCCCGAAAGCAAAAAGCCGACGTTTGCATCCGCAACGAGTCTCTTCTCCACGCTTCTTACGAGAATATCCTTTATCTTCCGGCAGGCACTCTCCCGATCGTCTCCCGATACATGCTCCACTTTGGTAATGTCCGTATAACAGATAAATTCTCCGCCCTGATAATAATGTCCGGGAGGGAACGGCATGACCTTTTTACAGATACTTACCAGGTTCTTCGGTTCGGAAGCAAAGACGATGGCGCCTTCTTCATCATATCCGTAATACAGAGGACGGATCCCGATGGGATCTCTGGCAGCAATGAACTCTCTTGTCTTTTCATCATATATAACGCATGCATACTCCGCATCCAGCATTTCAAACATCGAAACACCGTATTCCTGATACATCGGAAGCAGGACCTCACAGTCCGAATCGCTCTGAAACGTATACCCGTCCGCGATCAGATGTTTTTTAATGGTATCGAAACCATAAATTTCTCCATTACAGATCACATAGTTGCCGTCATACTCAAAAGGCTGCATGCCTTCGGGATGCAGACCCATGATCGCCAGACGGTGAAATCCCATAATACCGTCCTCGACAACGACGATCCTGCTGTCGTCAGGACCGCGGGATACGGTCTCCTTAAATCCTTCTTTAAATCGTTCCGGATCCGCATCTGCCTTGCAGTAACACATGATAGAACACATACTCTCATCCTCGTTTTCGTAATATTTTCATACTTTTTTGGTAGTATGATACAAATGCATGGCAACCTAACACTCGCCCAACCTCTATTAATAATAGGAGCATGGGCAATGGCATTTTTGTTATACACATTTCTAATTTTTTTAGCCATCGACATACTTCGGCTTGTAAACGCATTAACTTTTAAAGCAGAATGGCTTAGCTTTAGATACACTTTCGGTAACGAAACAGCCAAAACTTTCAGTACAATAGGCGGAATAATAACTGCAATAATTATAATATGTGGATATTTCAATGCAAAATTTCCAATTGTAAAAGAAATAACATACAAAACAGACAAAAAATTAACACAACCAGTAAAATTTGTTTTTTTAAGCGACATCCACCTCGGAATGATTAATGGCGACAAATATTTTACACTTCTTGCAGACCGCATCAACCTCGCCGATGCAGATTTTGTTGCAATTGCAGGCGACTTTTTCGATGGCGACCCAAAACCCGTGATACAAAGCAAAGCTGGAACAATTCTTAAAAACATAAAAACAAAATACGGAATTTATGTAATTCCCGGCAACCACGAATACATTGGTAACGCTGATACAGCATTGAAATTTATGACACAAAACGGTGTCAACGTCCTACGCGACCAAACAATAAAACTTCCATGCGCAATTACAATAATAGGGCGCGACGACTTGTCGGCAATACGCGCTCTTGGACGTAGAGCTACGTTGGAACAATTAACACAAAACATTGACAACGAATCATTTACAATAATGATGGATCATCAACCATATCGTCTCGAAGAAGCAGAAAAATGTGGAATTGACCTTCAACTTTCTGGACATACTCATCACGGACAACTTTGGCCAGGAAATCTTATAACCAACGCCATATACGAATGTTCATTTGGACAACACCAACGCGGAAAAACCCAATACTATGTTTCATCGGGATACGGCACTTGGGGACCTCCAATTCGTACAACTTGCCGCCCAGAAATGGTAATAATTACAATAGAAAATTAAAAAACATAAAGCTAATAAAATGAAAAAATTATTAATTTTTTTTATAATAACAACGTTTTTAGGTGCTGCAAATGCCCAAGATAAAGAAATAACGTTGGAAAAAGCATTGTCTGGTTTTAGACCACAATATGTTACTGGCATAACGCCAATGAAAAATCAAAATAGCTACTCTGTACTCGAAAACAATTGCATTGTAAAATATTCTTACCAAACTGGTTTGGCAGAAGAAACCATAGTAAACTTCTCTCGCAATTGCAATATAAACTATGTTGTTGACTACGAACTTAGCAAAGACGAAACAAAAATTCTATTTTACACCGATTACAACCCAATATACCGCAATTCTTTTTCAGCCGAGTATTACATCTACGACACAATAACCAAAAACTGTAGTCAATTAACAGACTCGGAAGTAGAATTGGCAACTATTAATCCCGACAGTAAAAACGTAGCATTTGTTTATCAAAACAATATATACCTCAAAGACCTTGAAACCGAAAAAATAACAGCAATAACAACTGACGGTCAAATAAATAAAATTATAAACGGTCGCCCCGATTGGGTATATGAAGAAGAATTTGGATTTACAAAAGCATTTGAATTTAGCCCTGACGGAAAAAAAATCGCATATATAAAATTCGACGAAAGTAATGTAGAAAGTTTCGACATACAATATTATTCATCATTACACCCATTAAAATACAACTCATATCAAGCCTATCCTTATATTTACACCTATAAATATCCAAAAGCAGGACAAAACAACTCCATAGTTTCGGTAAACATATACGACATAGAAACCAAGCAAACACAAACCGCCGACATTGGAACCGAAACCGATATATACATACCAAGAATTTGTTGGACGCAAGACCCAGAAAAACTATGTATTGCGCGAATGAACAGACTTCAAAACAAACTTGAACTTATAGAATATAACACCAAAACAAAAAACTCCAAGGTGTTCTACACCCAAACCGAAGAAAAATACATTGAAGATGATATTGTAAAAAGCTTAACATTTTTGCCAGACGGAAAAACATTCATAATACTATCAGAGCAAGACGGTTACAGAAACATATATCTACACTCCATAGACGGCAAACAAATAAACGCAGTAACCTCAGGAAGCCCAGAAGTAATAAAAATAAACGGATATGACAGCGAAAACAAAACAGTATTTTTTACAGGCGTAGGAAAAAACGAATGGCAAACCTCCATATACAAAGTGGAACTAAGCGGAAAAAAACGTACCAATTTAAGCACACGTCAAGGAACCAACGAAGCTGAATTTGGAACCAACTGCAAATATTTTATCAATTTTTTTTCTAACGCAACCACACCTTATATGATAACAGTAAATCGCAGCACAGATGGACAAGGAATAAGACGACTACAAAGCAACTTCGATTTAAAAGAAAAAACTGATGAATATGGAGGCGCACACAAAGACTTTTTTACGTTTCCAACATCGTCTGGCATCAAACTCAACGCTTGGATAATAAAACCAAACAATTTTGACAGCACAAAAAAATATCCAGTTCTAACAGTAGGTTACAATGGACCAAACTACAACATGGTAACAGACGAATGGGAATTTGGTTGGCATCAAATGCTCGCACAAAAAGGGATAATAGTAGCTTGTTGCGACACTCGTGGTACTGGTAGAAGAGGTAAAAATTTCAGAAAATGCACCTACGAACAACTTGGTAATCTCGAAACACAAGACCTTGCCGACTTTGCAAAATACCTCGCACAGCAAAATTTTATCGATGGCAATCGCATTGGAATATGGGGTTGGAGTTATGGCGGATTTATGGCAGCCAATGCAATGATGCGCACTCCCGGAATTTTTAAATTAGGTATAGCAGTAGCACCTGTAACCAATTGGCTACTATACGATAACATCTACACAGAAAGATACATGAATCTACCACAAAATAACTATTTAAATTATAACTATAACTCACCACTAAAATATGCAAGCAATCTTGAAGGCAAATTTCTACTGATAACAGGAAGTGCCGACGACAACGTACACCCACAAAATTCCCTACTACTAAACGAAGCACTTGTACAAGCAGACAAAGACTTCGACTTTATGCAATACACCAACAAAAACCACGGGATTTATGGCGGCAATACCAGATTACATCTATACAAAAAAATGACAGAATTTATTTTAAACAACTTATAATTTGATATTAAAACACAATACTTTGGAAAAAATATTAAAAAAAATCCTACAAAAAACTTTGTAGATAAAAAAAAACTTAATACATTTGACTATTAAAACACTTATAAAGTTAACAAAAAGCACATTATTATGGACACAACAAAAAAATTAGTAGCCGAATTAATTGGTACATTTTGGCTCGTATTCGGTGGTTGCGGAACAGCAATCTTCGGCAATGTAGGTTTCCTCGGTGTAGCGATAGCCTTTGGTTTAACAGTAGTAACAGCGGCATACGCACTCGGTCCTATATCTGGCGCACATCTCAACCCAGCAGTTTCTTTTGGACTTTATGTAAACGGAAGAATGAGTGCATCCGAAATGTTTAAATATTGGGCAGCTCAAATTGTTGGCGCAATAGTTGCTGCAGGATTGTTGGCAATAATTGCCACAAACACATTCGACGGTCCAAACGCTCTTGGAACATTTGCAGCCAATGGATACGGCAAAGAATTTTTTGCTAACGATAACGGTTACTTGGATGCAAGCATTGGCGCAGCCTTTGGAATAGAATGTATTTTAACATTCGTATTCCTAATTGTAATCCTTGGTGCAACAGACAAACTCGCTACACCATCACAAGCAGGTTTAGCAATTGGTCTTGCATTAACACTTATCCACTTGATAAGCATTCCATTAACCAACACAAGCGTAAATCCTGCTCGCTCAATCAGCCAAGCAATTTTCTCACAAAACGGACTCGCATTGCAACAACTTTGGTTATTCATAGTTGCTCCATTGGCAGGTGCAGCATTGGCAGGCGTAGTTTACAAAGTATTCAAAACCGACAAAGACGAACCAGCCAAAGCATAATTTATGAAAATAAATACTACAAAAAAAGCCTGTCTGTTTTGACAGGCTTTTTTTATACTTCACCAATAAATATAATAAAATCAACTAATTAGCAAAAAAAATAAAATTTAACCATACTCTAAAAACACAAAAATAAACACCAATTAGACAATAAAAAACACGATATATTTTTTGTTATTAAAAAAAAATATAAATTTGTAGCCTAAAAAAGAAAAAATACAAAATGGGAATCTTCAACAAAAAAAGAGGTAATTGGGTTGTACCAAAAGGACAAGAACTTACCGAAATGGACAAAAAAATCCTATATTACCAAAACAAAGGCTACACAGTACCCCGTCGTGGGCTTATTTTAACACCAGGGCAAATTGAAGGCGTAAGAAAAGCGGGAGTGGTAAATACTGGAATACTTGACCTCGTATCAGAAAAAATACATGCAGGAATGACCACAAACGAAATTGATAAACTCGTATATGATTATACCATCGCACACAATGCAACCCCCGCCACTCTAAATTACGTGGCAGATGAAAAAAGCAAACTCATATTTCCAAAAAGTTGTTGCGTTTCAATAAACGAAGTAGTTTGCCACGGCATACCATCAGACGACGAAATACTTGAAGAAGGCGACATTGTAAATGTTGACGTAACAACCATACTCAATGGATATTACGCCGACGCATCACGTATGTTCATAATAGGAAAAACCACACCAGAAAAAGAAAAACTCGTTCGTGTGGCCAAAGAATGTCTCGAAATTGGAATGAAAGTATGCGAAAAACCATACGTTTTTGTCGGCGACATAGGCAACGCCATACAACGTCATGCACATGCCAACGGATTTAGCGTTGTTAGAGATTTGTGTGGACACGGAGTTGGACTAAAATTTCACGAAGAACCAGAAGTTGTACATTACGGACGCAAAGGAACTGGTATGCTACTTGTACCGGGTATGGTATTTACCATAGAACCGATGATTAACATGGGAACTTGGAAAGTTTTTGTAGATAGCGAAGACGGTTGGACTGTTGTTACCGATGATGAACTACCATCGGCACAATGGGAACACACATTTGTTATGACAGAAAATGGTGTAGAGATATTAACATACTAAAAATCAATTATTTAGTGTAATAATTACAGCACCATTAATACCATAAATTCCGTATAATTTTTCGGCATCTAATGGTTTTAGAAATTCCACCTTTTCTATATTTTTCCGCCTGTTTCTTAATAGAATATTGAGCTGGCGGAAAGTTTTTTTTGTATATAATTTGCCTTCATAAACATAAACCTTACCAGATTTCCCTCCCAATAGTTTTTTAACATATTGTTTGTTATAATAATTTATATTTTGCTTTAAATCAAAAAGTTGATTATCATTTCTTAAACAAAGCCGAGCCTTAAAATAAATACCATTGTCGCTCACATAAATTGTGTCGCCAACAATTTTATAATCCCATTGGCTATTGTCGGACATTCCTCCCTCTTGGACACAAAAATTTAAAGTATTCTTTCTAATAATCAAAGTATTTTTTACACCATATTTACCAATAGCAGAAACATAAATATCTTTAGCAAAAGAAGATATTGAAATAATTGTAAACCAAAACACAAAAACAAACCTTAAAACAAAATAATAGTACATAATAAACTCTTATTTTTTTATAACAATAATAAATAAAAGCAAATTTATTGCATTTTTTTTATAATTAAAGTTAATTTTTTTTGACAAATTAATGTTAACCCATTATATTTGTAACTTCAAAATAAAAAAAATGTCAGAACAAAAAAAATTAATAGAATATATAGACGCAGAAATAAAACGCGACGGTCAAGAAATACTCCACGATATAAATCTCACACTATATAGCGGAGATTTCTACACACTTGAAGGGCCAATCGGCTCGGGAAAAACATCGCTATTCAAAACCTTTTTTGCAGATTTGCCATTCACAGCGCAAAAAGCAGAAGTTTTGGATTTCAATTTATTGAAACTTCCTGCACGAAAAATACCCAAATTACGCCGAAGAATAGGAATAGTTTTTCAGAATTATTTACTTTTTGACAACAAAACTGTATTCGATAACTTAAAATTTGTTACAGATTCGTTAAATTTTAAACCTAATGTAGGAACTATATCCGACCATATACATTCTGTTTTAACAAAAGTTGGAATGGATTCAAAATCAGAAACATTTCCACACATGCTCTCTGGAGGCGAAAAACAAAGTGTAGCAATAGCAAGAGCAATAGTATGCCATCCCGACATTATTTTAGCCGACGAACCAACAGGAAACCTTGATGAAAATAGTGCATTACACATCGCAAGTCTTTTAAAGTCATTGGCAAACGAAGGAGCAGGAGTAATTGCAGCAACTCACGACGAAAACGCATTTAAAAATCAAGAACACAAAATATTAAAAATTCAAAACGGAACAATAATATAACATCTTATAAAAATTGGGCAAATCAATCAAAAATTTTTATAATCCAATGACAATAAAAAAAACATTATATTTTATTATAATTTTTTTATTCTGCGTTCAACAAGCAAAACCACAACAACCATTTTCTACCAATTGGAAAACAATAAAAACTCCTGAAACAAAAATAATTTATCCATCAGAGATAGAGCAAGACGCATACCGCATTGCTGTATCAATGAAAACCGTATTTGAAGCCGACACTGCATCGCTAAACGAAAAACCTCGCCGCGTACCGCTACTAATGCCAAACTTACCAGCAATAAGCAACGGATACACAACACTTTTTCCATACATGATGCTTTGGTATCCCCTACCCTTTGACAATTGCAGCGATATAGGACTTAGCGAATGGTATCAAGCCTTAGCTGTCCATGAATATAGACACATTGTACAATATCAAGCCAACAACCACTATTTCACCAAGTTAGCAAGCATACTTACAGGAGCATACGCACGTGCAGCATTACGCTATTCAGTCCCTGAATGGTGGTATGAAGGAGATGCAGTGTATGCAGAAACCGTACTTTCGAGCGGTGGGCGCGGAAGAATTGCAACATTCGACATGCCATTTGCAGCAATACTTAACTCTCGCTCTCAAAACTACAAATACGACAAAATGCTATTACGATCTTACAAAGATTATTTACCCAACCATTATCCTCTTGGTTATCTGCTTGTTACAAGAGCACGAAGAGAATTTGGAGTAGATATTTGGCAAAAAACGTCAAAACGTTCATCAGCATATTCGTTTTGGCCATGGGCATTTTCAACCGCATTTAGACATTATAGCAAAATAAATCTCGCAAAAAATTACTCTCTAACAATGAATGAGTTGCGAAGTTTTTATAACAATAGAATAAAAAATACAGAAATAACACCTTCAAAAATTATAAACGATACATTAAAACGTTGTTACACAAGTTATTCCATTACAAAATTTTTTAACGACAGCACAATCATTGCTATAAAATCGGCAATAAACACGCCTACTTGCTTTGTACTAATAGATACTCTCGGACACGAAACAAAACTTTTTGACACAGAGGCTACAACTTTTGACTACAAAAACAATATACTTGTTTGGTCAACCGAAGTACCCGACCCAAGGTGGACACTAAAAAACTTTTCCGACATAGCAACATACGATTTCAAAACAGGCAAAAAATACCGCATAACACAAGGTCAACGATATTTTTCACCTGTCTTATCTGCCAACGGAAATTTTCTCGCTACAATAGAATTTAACGAAAAGAGAGAATGTAAATTATTGATTTTTAAAATATTGAAAAAAAATAACGGTCAATTGTTTTTAGAAAAAACACGCACTTTTCCTGCTCAATATCTTGAATATTTGCGTACTCCTGTTTGGATTGATAATAAACAAGTTGCCTACATTTCAAATTACAAAAACAAAAACGCAATAATAAAAATCAACATATCCAACGGACAAACAGACACACTACTTCCATACGGATACGAAATTGTAAACTCGTTGGAAAAACTCAATGATGATATTATCTACGAATCGGAACATTCTGGTATATCTGCCATTTGGCAAATAGATACCAAATCTTACCAAAGGTACATGATTGTAAGCAGAAAATACGGTGCATTTAAACCAACAGTTTCTCCTGATAAAAAAATATTAATTTTCAGTGATTACACATCAAAAGGATATAACATTGGAGCCATAAAAACTTCCGACATAAACAAAGTACCAGAAAATGATATAAAAATCAACAAACTTGATTATTTTTCACCACTTTTAGAATACGAACCTAAGTATAAAGTTGACACAGTAGCATTTATAAAACCAGATACATTATCATTAAAAAGTAAAAAATATAGATTTTTTTATGATCCAATAAGAATTTACGGTTGGATGCCAAACATCGATGGCGGCACAATTTCTGGTATAATCAATTCGTCCAACACACTTGGAACTCTCAACATTGGTGCTGGTGCTAATTACTACACGCAAGAAGATTATTGGCGATATTACATAAATGCTACTTATTCAGGATTTTATCCAGTATTTAGTTTTTCAGCTAATTGGGGTAACGAATCAAACGATTATTGGGTAATGTCAAAAACAGGTGCAATGAAAGAACTAACATTTTATTGGAACGAAAAAATATACTCTGGCAATATCACATTTCCATTAAATTTTTCGCGATATGTAACCAATCGAAGATTAAACCTTAGCGCGGGATATGCGTATTACAACATAACTAACAAAATAACAGATAATTATGATGACCTTGGAAACGGTAATTTTTCAACAGTTTCGTTTTCGGCAAACTATTCAAGTGTTATAAATACAGCATATCGCGACTTTTTCTATAGATTAGGATGGTCGGCTGGTTTTTGTGCAAAAACATCAGTAGATAGCCATCGCGAAGGGCGTGAACTGGATTTTAAACTCAACATCTATTTACCCGGATTTGCAAAACAGCATTACTTCACATTATCAGGAGTTTGCATCAATCAAAACAAAAGCCAAAACCAACAAAAACTATATCTCTTTTACAACGAAGATGCCTCTGCTCGAGGCTACAAAATGATAAGAACACAAAAATTTAACAAAATAACAGCAGACTATTGGTTTCCAATCTGTTATCCCGACGGTGGAATACCAGGTGCAATTTGGATTAAAAGAATTAGGGCAAGCGTTTTTGGCGACATAGCAAAATCCCAAATATTATCAAAAAATTATAATTATTTATCATACGGTGCAAAATTTGTTTTCGACATCAATATTTTACGCATATCCAATAATATTTCTGCTGGGTTATGGTTTGCTAATCCAATAAAAGACAACACATATTCAAATTCAAGTGTAGGATTAATACTAAGTTACGAAATGTAAAACTTCATTTTTCAAAAAAAATAATCAAACATCACATTATAAAATACAAAGTTTAACAACAAATAATGCTACAACAATAATATTTGAAAATCAAAATGTCAGCAATTAGGCATTATTACTATCAAAGCAATATCATTTATTTTATAAATGAGCGATAATATAAATACAAACTATAACACTAAAAATTATAAAAAAAAATTAAAAAAACATTTGTAACAACAAAAATAAACTATATTTTTACTTTTTGAAATAATGGTGATT
>CALFIU010000058.1 GCA_937877455.1 uncultured Bacteroidales bacterium | reverse complement strand
GGCTTCGGTCTCTTTCTCTTGAAAAAAATTGTTGCATTTTTAAGTTGAATTTAAGATGGAAAAGGAAAAACAATACAATTTCATTGACCTGTTTGCAGGTTGCGGCGGTTTGTCGGAAGGGTTTTATCGTAAAGGCTTCAATGCATTAGCCCACGTTGAAATTGACCATTGGGCTTGCGAGACTCTGAAAACAAGGATGCGCCACTACGGCTACAAGGGTGATATAAAAGAAGTTTTAGAACAAGATATTACAGACGAAAATATTATATCCAAAATCGAAGATGTAATACAAGGGAAACGTGTGGATGTGATAATTGGAGGTCCACCTTGTCAGGCATATTCGACAGCGGGGCGTGTGCGTGATGCCGCAGGTATGGCAACCGACCCAAGAAATTTCTTGTTTGAAAGTTACGTGAAAATATTGGAGCATTTTAGACCGCCGTTTTTTGTTTTTGAAAACGTTACAGGCGTATTGTCTGCAATGGTAAACGGCAAGCCAATTTTCCCGTCGATTATCAAGGCATTGGGTAAACTATACAAAGTAACAGACAATGCAAATATGTTAATCCATAATACGGCAGATTACGGAGTCCCTCAACTTCGTAAACGTGTGATTATTATGGGTGTGCGGAAAGACATATCAGACAAAAAAATCGAAGATTTATATAACGGAGTTATTAAAACACATTGGAATCCGGAAACTCCTGAAACAGAAAGAGCCAACAAGAAAATATATGTATCAGTAAAACAAGCAATTGGCGATTTGCCGCCGGTAGAACCTGGCAAGGACGGTTCGACAAAGGAGTTTTTGTATAAATGCGACAATGATTTCTTGGCAAGGATTGGGGAAAAAGGTGTACATCCTCTATTAGACCATATCGCACGCAAACACAACGACCTCGACCGTGAAAGATTTCGTGTAATGATAAAAAACAATTGGACTTTCGGACAACTTCGCAGAGAAATGCCACAATACGAACACGAACACGCGAGAGTGTTTGACAATAGTTATGTGGTTCAGTGGTGGGATTTGCCTTCAAAAACAATTCTCGCGCACATTCATAAAGACGGATTTCAATACATACACCCCGATTACAACCAAGCGAGAACTTTCACTGTGAGAGAGGCTGCACGAATTCAATCATTCCCCGACGACTTTGTTTTTGAGGGTGCGCGTGGAGAAAAATTCAAACAGATAGGTAACGCAGTGCCTCCGCTATTCGCGGAAGCGTTGGCGACTTCGATTAAAAACAATCTTGACGACATACAAAATGATATTTGAACCGATAGCAAACATAATAAGCAAAAGCGAGTACGAAGAAAAGATACTCATTTACATAAGACTTGTAGAAGTAATATGTACAAAGCATAATATCACACTTATTGATAGTGATTTATGCAACAAAGCCGTCGTGTCTGAATTGACAGATATGGGTATTATTAGTACAGAAAAAGACCTTCTTGAACTCAAAAAACTTCTCAAAGAAAACTACGACCGTTTTTTGAAATGTGTAAACACATATCTTTCTAATAAAGATTTATTTGGCAATGCGTTAGACAAACTCAACAACAAGAAACGCCGTATTCTACAAGAAAAAGAAAGGAAATCAGGCAAACCAAATTTTGTCGATTTTTTTGCCGGTGCGGGCGGATTAAGTTGTGGCTTTGTTCAAGCCGGATTCAGGGTGGTATTTGCCAACGACCACGAAGACGTTTGTATTAGGACATATAAATACAACCATCCAGAACTGCCGTCGGAATCGGTTTTAAAGGAAGATATTCGCAAGATTGTCAATAAGATAGACGATTATGTCAAAGAAGAAGTTGACATTGTTGTTGGCGGGCCTCCTTGCCAGTCGTTTAGTTCCGCAAATCAGCGCAGAGTTATCGACGACCCTCGCAACGTTTTGTATAAATATTACATCGACGCAATCAAACAATTAGCCCCCAAAATAATCCTGATGGAGAATGTAAAGGGAATGTTGTCTGTCGCCGACCAAGTAATAGCGGATTACAAGGCAATAGAAATTGAAAAAAACGGCAAAAAATACACTTACGATGTGGCGTACAGATTGTTAAATGCCGTCAATTTTGGTGTGTGCCAAAGTCGTGAGCGTTTTATTTTTATTGCTGTCAGAAATGACGTTGCAGAGTCGAAACATATTTCACCCGAAACGATTTTTTCAGAAATTGAAAGTACCTATTCTCTTTACACGCCCCAAAACCTTCAAGTGGCATTAGATTTCATCAAGCCATTGGATGCGCCGAGAATCAAAGGACAAACCGAAACTGATGACGAAAAAACGGGTATGAAAATAGGCTTAAACCAATTTGATAGTTGCGGCAACAATTATCTGAAACGCATTAATGGCGGAAGACAAATTGACTTTGTTTTTAACCATAAAGCAAGATATTGCAGCGATGTCAATTATGAGATTTTCAGGCGATTAGGTCAAGGCGAGGATTCTACGAATCCAAAAATTGCAGACATAATGCCTTATGCAAATAGGAACGACATTTTCAAAGACAAATATTACAAACTGATAGCCAACAAACCAAGTAGGACTATCACAGCACATTTGAAAATGGATTGTCTGTCGCATATTCATCCGACACAAATACGGAGCATTACACCGAGAGAAGCGGCAAGGGTTCAATCATTCCCCGATGATTATCTATTCTTGGGCGCGTATCTCAAAACATATATGCAAATCGGGAACGCCGTCCCCGTACTGATGGCTAAACAAATTGCGGAAGTAATAAAGAAATACCTATGAAAAAATCTATATTCTTCTATAAGGAATTGACACCTGCGGAGGTAGGTAATACTGGTACTCACGAAATCTATGTGCGAATGCCTAATGATTTTGACTATGTTTCTTTCTTTGGTCAACAAGGACAACAAAATAATTCTGTAATAGAAGTCCTCATTGTAGCAAAAGATATTACTCAAAGTGTCCAAAATCCTGATGATACAGATTTGAGATTTGTCTTTTTTGCTAACTCAAATAGGGAGAAACGGATGCCAGGATTAAGGTATTTGTTTGAAAAACATAATGTTCAAAATGGTGATATATTTTTTATGGAGAGTAGGCTTGAAAATGGCCGTTATACATTCTTCATAAAATTTTTCAAACAAGGCAGTATGTTGTTGTCGCCTAAATCCTTTGTTTTTTCAAAAGAGGACGACGAGACACAAACAATTTCACGACAAATTACTAATGTCTCAGAAATACAACCTCAATTTCGCCCCCTCCTCACCGCCATCCGCACCAAGCCCTTCCTCCTTCTTGCAGGAATCTCTGGCACGGGAAAGAGTCGGATTGTGAGGAAACTTGCGCAGGCGAGCGTTACGGAAGATTTGCAAAAGATTTACGACCCGAAATCCGTGGAGAGTAATTTCAATAGATGGCGACTCCATAAGCCGGCAAATTTTGAGTTGATACAGGTGAAACCCAATTGGCACAATTCGTTGGAAGTGGTTGGCTACAAGAGCAATATAGGCGGGGCGCATTATGAGTTTACGCCCTTTGTGGAATTTGTGGCGAGGGCGTGGAAACATCCCGAAACTCCGTTTTTCTTGTGTCTCGACGAGATGAACCTCGCGCCCGTGGAACAGTATTTTGCAGAGTTCCTTAGCGCGATAGAGAGCCGTTCAATCGAAAACAACGAATACGAAACCGACCCAGTTGTCAAACCGTTTGACGAGTTTGGCGAAGATGTCAGCAAACAGATGGTAAATCATCTGGTGGGCAAAATTGACGCTAACAACGCCTCCGACAACAGCAAGGAGACACAATTGGCAAAACGTTTCCGCACCAAAGGTCTTACACTGCCCAAAAATCTCATCATCCTCGGCACTGTGAATATGGACGAAACCACATTTTCGTTTTCGCGAAAGGTATTGGACCGTGCGATGTCGATTGTGATGGACGATGTGGATTACAATAGTTATTTCGATGGACAGACCGAAAACAATGTTCCAGAAATGGACGAAGGCATCAAACAGTTGATAATCAACCGCGATATAAACGGATTGGATGCCGATATGAACAACAAGGAAACTGTAAAAGCCTACCTCACCGCCGTCAATGCAGTATTAGAAAACACTCCATTCAAACTTGGCTATCGTGCTGCCAACGAGGCACTTCTCTATGTGAGCGCGGCGCACAAATTCAATTCTGAAACCGACACAAAAACCGCTTTGGACGAGTTTACACAGATGAAAATCCTCTCTCGTATCGAGGGCGACAAACGTTCTGTTGGAAACCTTTTGCAACGTCTCAAAGATGTAGTAAATGGCGATTATCCCAAATCAACAAAAATTATCGACGTTATGGCTAAAAGCCTCGACGACAAAATGTTTGTATCATACTGGACCAAATGAGCGAATTGATAGAACATCTTCAAGTGCGCAACGAGGACGTTACGCTCGTTTTCACTTGTCCCAATTATCAAAAAAGGATTCGAGAATGTGTTGATAATTTGTTGATAATTAGCGACAAGCCCGACACACTGCTCCGCAAGCAATCGTTTTACGGACAGTTTTCCGAAGGTGTGCAGATTCGCAAAGGCACTTCGTTTGCCGACAATGCCGACGGATGGACAGCCGAAACCGAAATCCACGACTGGGACGCTTTTTTCTTTGAGAATACCGACTATCCGCTTCACGCCAACATTAATCGTCAGGGAATCAAACTATTGCGCCTAACCATCGGCAAAGAGCAAAACCAGCATATCGCCGCCGAAGACGATTTGGTGTTTGGGTCGGTAAATTTTCGCAACCAAGTGGGGCGCACCGACATAAGGCTTGTCTATCAAAAAGATGGCGTTGAACATTCGCTCGCTTTTACAACCGAGGTGTTGAGTTACAAAATGGACTATCGCACCGATATGCGCAACGTGATTCGCGACATCGAGGAGGAGTTTGCTATGCTCAGTTATTCGTTTCTCAAAGACACTTACCTGACATTCCGCACCTCCGATAGCGATTCTACCGACCTGATTTGGTGGCAGATATTCCGCGATTGCTACCAAAAAATCACCACGGCGGCTCGTCAGATAATCCACAATCCCAAACGCCGTTTGCAAACCACAGTCCGCTACGAACGAGCCGAGCGTATGCCGTATATGCCTGCAAGTTTGGAAAACGAATATGAGGAGTTCAAGGACACACCCTCGCACCTATACCGAATGGAAGATATGTATCTCAGCAAAGATACTGTCGAAAACCGTTTTCTCAAATATGCGCTGTGGAATATTTTGGACAGGTTCAAGCGTGTGTATCAGAACATTACAAAGGTTGTAAAGGCAGATAACATCGACATACACCGTCAACTCGAACAGATGGACAACGAACTCCACGCACTCGCCAACGACCGTTTTTTCCGTGGGATTGGAACGTTCAAAGGGTTGTCGCAAGATTCTTTGGTTATGAAACAGGCGGCGGGCTATCGTGATGTTTAAGAATCGTGGATAACGCTCCAATGCGGCTACGATTTGCAGGAGGGAGTTTTGCAACTCGAAGTCAAAGACATATCGGAACTTTATGAAATATGGTGCTTTATCAAGGTCAAAAACATAGTTCAGCATATTTTGCGACAACGCGCCAAAATGCAGACCGTTGGCAGCAAAACCACCGACGGATTTATAAAAACGTTGGTTCAGGGCGGCAGTTCGGAAGTTAAGTTTGTGGACAACGAAAACGCCAACCTACAACTTGTTTCGCTGATGTACAATGCCACCACCGACGATGAAGAACATTTTTATGACGAATCCACGTCCCTTGCCACCACCGACATAGCCGACACCACGTCCAAAACCACCGAACAGCGTCCCGACATAGTCCTTCGTCTCACCAAAACCGAAGGTTCAATCCAATACACATATCTTTTTGACGCCAAATACCGTCTTCGCGATACCACAATTCCAGCCCGCAACGGTGTAGAAGTGCCGCCAGTGGATGCCATCAACCAGCTTCACCGTTACCGCGACGCTATCTATTACACCAAATCCAACGACGAAAAACTAAAACGCGAAGTAATTGGCGGCTTTGTGCTTTATCCGGGCAACCTGTCGAAACAACAATTTCAAGGTTCTTATTATCAACGCAGCGTTGACGAGGTGAATATTGGAGCGTTCCCATTGAAACCGGGCGGTCATTGGCATTCTCTTTACGATAACGACGGCAATTACAACCACTTGCTCCTCAATCCCACATCGTCGGAATATGTGCTCTACAATCAAATTAAGCGTTGGCTCGACGACAACGACACCGAAACCCTTTTGAAGACCTCAATTCCGCAAAAAGGGCTTAGATACGATGAAGTAGGCAGTGGTATGGGCGTGGCACTTGTTATGATGGAGAATTTTGAAGGCAAAAAGCGTAATTTCGTCCATGGGAAAATTGCAATACCATTGAAACCTACCGAAAGCGGGATGACACTGTTGGAGCACAAATCAGACATTGCATACGTCTTATTTCACACTCGGCACAAAGATACCAACAAACATTTGTTCCGCATTAGAGGGGTCGTAAAGGTTCTCCAAAAAGATATTGCCATCAATGGAGGTTATTATCTAACTCAAAGTACCACAAACCGTTATCTTTGTGTTGAAATCAATACGACAGACGAATTGGACAGCTCCGCCCTCGACCCATCAAAAAACAATCTGCCATATAACAGCAATTCAGAACGATATGATGCTCAATATGCTGATTTTTCCACATTGTAAAGACGCGCATCGTTATTCCTTCACAAACTTTTCGCCGTCCCAATTGTATCGGAGAAAGAGTTCGGGGTTTTCGTAATCGTCGTCGTACTCGTCTGATTTAGCCTCAAACTGAATGAATGTTTCGTCGAGATTCAAGTGGTAACGACCTTTTTTTATCGAATGGTCGCCACTGCCCCAAGCGGCAAATTCCTCTACCTCTGGCATTGGCAACGAGAAGTTGATTTTTTCGGCTTTTGAACCGTCGAAGTTCCAAACTGTGATTTCGGGCATTTGGTATTCTCCGATGTCCTTGTATTTAGCCATTAGGGCGATTTGTGTGCCGTCCGATTTGTTATAGACACGGAATTCGTAGCTATCGCCATCAGTGAGCGCAGAAAAACCGTTTTTCCAAATATAAAAGCCGTCTTCGAGGTTCAATTCGGCTGGGTCTTGAAAGTTGATAGCCTCAAAAAATCGCCGTGCAGAGTCGGAGATGCTTCCGTCTTTTTTCATTTCAGCCAAGATAGCCGATGGCTTTTTTGGTTGGGTTGTGGTCGGTTCGGATTGTAAAGACGCACCATGGCACGTCTCTACAGTGTCGGATGTTGCGGCGTTGTTTTGATTTTGCGAGCCGCCGCAGGCTGCCAACGTGAGGGCTGCAATGGCGGTGATGATTAGAATTTGTTTTTTCATAATGGTATTTGTGTTTTATTGATTTATTTCTTTGTCTTAACGGTTTTGATATTGGTTGCAAAGTTAATAATCTTTTTCTCGTTGTCAAATTTTATTTCGATTGGGACTTAGGAGATGGATTACACGAAAAAATCCTTTACGTTAAGTGCAGCCCCACCTTGTGCATCAGGAAATCGACGATGTTGAGGTGTTCAATGCCGTCGTGGGTCATATTGATTCTGTCCAATGACAAAACGTATTTTGGCGATGCATCGGTGATTTTGTCGTATGCGCCGAACTCGCGTTTTATGGTGGATTCGCCAGACATCAGATACGAGACCTGAATGAAACATTTTTTGTTACCTTTTATGGCGACAAAATCGATTTCGCCTTTGAACGTCTTCCCCGTAAAGACAGTGAACCCCTGTATCAAGAGTTCGTTGTAGATGATGTTTTCGAGGAAAAACGTGTCCTCATAGCTGATTGTGTTGGTGTTGAGGGTGCGGATGCCGGTGTCAGTGGCGTAAAACTTGTCGCTCGCCTCGAGTGCCGCCTTGCCGGTGATATTGTATTTTTTGCAAGTGTGCAGAATATATGCACGTTGCATCTTTTCAAGGTAATTGTAGATGGTGCGTGCGCTCACACTCTTTTTGTGCTTTTGCGAATAGAAGGCCGCGATGTTTTGAGCCGAAAACTCTTTGCCGGCATTCGACATTATGTACAGAGAAATGTCTTTGAATGCGGTTCTATCAATTTTGCTTGTCTTTTTGATGATGTCGCGGTTGATGATGTTGGTGTAAAGATTGTCTAAAAAACGCTTCACCGAGTTTTCTTCCCTGAAACTGAACCTAAGCGGAAAGCCTCCCCACTTGATATAATCAATGATGAACTTGTCGGGATTACATTCTATATTGTTGAGTTTCAGGAAGTCTACAGATTCCTTAAAACTGAATGGGAATATTTCAAACTCGACCGTCCGTCCGGTGAGTAGTGTCGCGAGTTCGCCCGAAAGCATTGTGGAATCGCTGCCTGTAACGAAAATCGAACAGTTGAATTTCGCCCTCAGCGACGCCAAGAGTTTTTCAAAATTCTTCACATGTTGAATTTCGTCGAGGAAAATGTAATATTTTCCCTTGTCTGTAATACGGCTTTCGATTTCGGCATTCAGGTCTTTGACATCGGTAATGAACGCATAATCAAGGTCTTCAAGGTTGATGCTGATGATATGCGAGCCTGCGATGCCGTTGTTTATGATTTCGTCCTTGATGGTCTCCATCAAGACGGATTTCCCCGAACGGCGTATGCCCGTTATCACCTTTATCAAGTCCACATCGTAGTATGGACGGATGAGTTTCAGATAATCTTCGCGAATCAGTTGCATAATCTTATTTTTTGTGCAAATATAGACCTTTTTATTTTCACAAACAAACGATTTTTGCAATTTTGTGAAAATAAAAGCCGTTATATTTTCACAAAATTCGGTTTTTCGCGGTTTTGTGAAAATAAAATGGTGGGATTCTTGCAAAAAAAGAATATATCGGGCGGGGATGGTCTTTCTACCATTTTGAGATTATTTTGGATATTTTAGAGAAAACATTTTGAGAATATTACGGATTTTGGGTGAAAACATTTTGAGGAAATGAA
>CALFIU010000057.1 GCA_937877455.1 uncultured Bacteroidales bacterium | reverse complement strand
GGTCAACCCCTTTTTTGGTGACAAACGGCAAAAGCGTTTAGCGGACAGTAATATTTAACAATATTATTTTTTTCGTCGTGCGAGCCTCAAAAAAACAAATTCAGAATCGGCATTTCGCAATGTTCCGACGATATTTGGAGAAGCAAGCAAAACGCCGAACTAAAAATGGAAAGCAATTTTCATGACGGAGTAGAACTCTGTTTTGCATCGGCTTACGACAACAGCGAAAGACAAGTTCAGCAAATCGACAGCCTTGTCAAAGAGGGTGTTGACCTATTAATTGTTGCGCCAAACCAAGTGGAAAGCATTTCAGAGGCTATCGACCGCACGGTGGAAAGTGGCGTTCCCGTCATTGTTTTTGAAAGGAAAACCGGCTCCACAAAATATACCGCTTTTATGAGTGCTGACAATTACGAAATGGGCTATCAAATGGGGCGTTATATTGCGATGTTGCTTTCGGGCAAAGGCAAAATCCTCGAAATTTTGGGTTTCAAAGGCTCGTCGCCAGCCGAAGAACGGCACAAAGGCTTTTCTGACGCGCTGAAAAATTTCCCAGATTTGGAAGTTGTTTCAACGCTTCAAGGCGATTGGACTGAGCAAAAAGCATACGAAGAGGTGAAAAAACACCGCACTGAATTGGAGGACGTTGACCTTGTTTTTGGTCATAACGATCGCACGGCTCTCGGTGCTCGCAAGGCTTTTGAAGAGTTTTTGCAAGGGAAAACACTTCCAAAATTTTGCGGCATTGACGGTCTGCCGGGCGAAAATGGCGGTATAAAATTAGTAAGAGATTCTCTTCTTGACGCTTCGTACATCTACCCAACCCGCGGAGATTTGCTTCTGAAACTTGCCCTCGACATTCTTGAAAACCGTTCTTTCGACAAAGAAACACTACTTAGTTCGGCAATCGTAACGCCCGAAAATGCAGCCGTCCTTTACATGGAAAGCGAGGAACTTTCCAATCAGTTTGAGCGGCTCGAACAACTTCACCAAAAAGCAGACAATTATCTTCAGCAACTTACCAACCAAAAAATGATTTCATTTTTGGCGGCGAGCCTTGTGATTTTGTTGCTTGTTTTGGCGGTGATTGTTTACCGATACTATATTCAAAAGGCGCGTATCAACGACGAGCGCGACAAAATGGCTCATCAGCAACTTCAGTTTTATACCGAAATTTCGCATCAATTGCGCACGCCGCTAACCTTGATTGAAGGACCACTATCAAAACTTGCGCAGACAGATATAATCAAAAATTCGGATTCGCAGACATCTGAAATGTTCGCCATTGTATGTCGCAACACAGAAAGACTTTCAGTCTTGATAAACAAGGTGTTAGAGGTTCAGACCGGCAAACATACTGGCGGCTTGTCATTCTTAGAAATCGACAATCTGACAGTCCAAAGTTCCAAACCCGCCACTATCAACACAGGAAATAACAGCAAAAAGGAATTTACACTACTCATTGTTGACGACAACGCTGATATTTTGACGTATCTAAAAACCATATTGTCAGACAATTACCAAGTTTTTGAGGCCGCTGACGGAAAAGAGGGGCTACAAGTTGCAGAAAAAGAAGTTCCAGACCTGATAATCAGCGATATAATGATGCCTGTGATGAACGGTTTGGAGTTTTGTCGCCACATAAAAGACAATATTATCACCAACCATATTCCAGTAATTTTGCTGACTGCTCGGTCGTTGGACGAACATCAAGTGGAAGGTTTCAAGAGCGGTGCTGACGCTTACATCACCAAACCGTTTTCGTCAGGATTACTGTTGGCTCGTATCGACAACCTTCTGAAAAACCGCAAACTTCTGAAAAACATTTGGGAGAGTCAAAACCCGATTTCAGAACCCGTAGTCGAGAAAAAAATCGAGCCATCAACCGAACAAAAAGAAGAATCCGAATCGACAAAAAAAACAATACCGCAGCCGACAAAAGAGATGTCAAAACCGCCAAAAGAAGATGTTTTCATAACCAAATTTAAGGATTACATCGACAAGCATTATTCGGATTCTGAACTCAGCGTTGAAACCATAGCCCAAGACATGGGACTAAGTAGAGTACAGTTTTATCGCAAAATCAAGGCTTTGACAGGTTGCACTCCCGTTGACCTACTACGCAAAGCGCGTCTTTCATACGGCAAACAAATGCTCGAAGAAACCAACCAAACAATCAGCGAAATTGCTTACAACGTCGGTTTTTCGTCGCCAGCATATTTTACAAAATGCTTCAAAGACGAATACGGCACTGCACCAAGAGAAGGAAGATAAAAACTTCTACTTTTTAAATACTTGAATATCTGATGGATAAACATTGTATATTTTTAAGAAATCGTCATTGAAGTTGCCTTGAATTTCTTCAATAATAATCATTATGCTGTCATTGTGAAATTTTAAAACGCTTAAAGGGTCGCTGTATAAACGTTTGCCCGCAACTTTAAGCGTTTCTTGTACGTCATATTCCAATACCGTTTGATGTTTGGAATTTTTGACAGTAACAACACCGTTGCTGTAATATTTGTTGTATCCATAACATAAATTAAATCCGTCAAGAGGCACAATATCAACATTCTTACTCAAATACACAACGCTCAATGTGTCATCATCAGTTGAAGTTGTTATATACCAATGATTCCATGATGAATATTTTTCTCGAATAGAATCTGTTCTGCTGCGAAGAAAATAATACTCGTTTTGTAATTGAAGATATTGTTTCATTTTGATAGAGTCTTGATTTACAAATTTTTCTACGTCAAAATCGTCTTTTAATGTCCATGTTGAAGTGTCAAAAACGCCAATTTGTTTAGCATGATTTACAAATCTCGAATACTGATTTCTAATGCCAATATTTTTGGCGGAAATTGGCGGAATACACGTAAAAATCACCATTGACAAAATCACAACAATAGTCAACAGATTATAACGATTGGTCTTATTGAATTTTAGCATTAACGGGAAAATCGTTACTAAAACGTTAATAATCAAAAGATAAACTCTTGATTCTGTAAGACCATATTCATTTATTCTGTAAACGACACCAATCCACTGCAAAATTAGCGGTGCGATTACAATAAATGCAAAATTGTTGTAAAACCAATCGAAATGACTTATTTTCAAGAATTTATTAAGTAAATTTCCAACCAAAACAAGCGCAATATAAATGCTGACCATATACGCCACACCACCACGAGGAAGTTCCTGAATTAGAACAATTTTCAAAATGTAAACAAACAATATAAAAGTATAAATAACCAACGAAGGCGACAAAATATAGTCAACAACAATTCGCAAGAATTTGTCATCGGTTTGTTTTTCCAAAAATTCGCTTTTTTCGTATAATGTGCAGTATATCAGCGGGAAAAATGTAAACCAAATAAAAAGATTACAATATAGCAACAAATGCCAAAAACCTCCACTAAAAAGGTACATCAAAGAGCCAACTATCGCTGACACCATTAAAGAAAGTATTCCCGCTAAAAACAACGCATAAAATAATATTCCAAATTTTGACATTGCAGTCTGAGCAAAACGTTTGTTATCATTCTGCCTCAAATTCGACAACAGCAAAATTACCGCAACAATATTCAAAACCCAAAACCACGCTTGATCAAAAAAATCAAAATCTTGTATCAGCCATTGAACCACCCAAACAAGCAGATATGAGGCATAATAGATTGGTTTATTAATTTTTCTAAATGTAAAAGTAATTACAAATAAAATTACGGCAAAAAATATCGGATAACAATTTATTACATTGTCAGATTCTAATGCTCCAGCAATTGTAAATGTCAGACCCATAATAGTTTCCACAGGGAAATCCTTTGGAGCACTCTTTATCGAATCTATGAGATTTTTTATTTTAATCATTTTTTTCAAAATATTTTTACTATTCTATCTTGACTTTCGCATATAATTCAATTCGCAAAAATATCAATAATTGGTGAAAATAAAAAGCAATTTTTAGAACCTCCGTTAATAATTTGCCATTGATATTAGAATATTATTTTAATGAACTTCAAAATTTGGTTAAGTTTTTGATTAACTTTTTTTTATGGAAATTACGATTTTGATAGATAACAATGCTAACAACGGACTTGTTGCAGAACATGGTTTGTCGGTGTATGTAAAAATTGGTAAATATCAATTGCTTATTGATACAGGGTTAACCGGAAAAGCTTTTTCCAATGCAAAAATTCTTGGTATCGACGTTTCTAAAGTTGATTATTTAATACTTTCACACGGACACAAAGATCATAGTGGAGGATTATGTAAGTTCTTGGAAATAAATTCAAAAGCAAAGATAATTGCATCAAAATTTTTCACTTATTACGATTATTGGAGCAATAGAGGAGGAGGGTGGCATTCGCTTTCGCCTGATTTTGAAATTATAAAAAATAACATTAGTCGTTTTATTTTTGTTGACGAAAACTTATTTATTAACAATTACATCGGAGTAGTAACATCAAAAAATCAAAAATTTGAAACGCCAAATGGTAATCGTTTTCTTTTTGTTAATAAAAACGGTGAAAAATTTCCATATACTGCTAACGACGAATTGGCTTTAACCATAAAAAAAGACAAAAAAGTGGCAATAATTTCACCATGTTCTCATAGTGGACTTTTAAATATTTCCGAATCGTGTTGCAATGCTCTTAATTGCAATGCTTTATCACTTTTTGTTGGGGGATTACATTTGCTTGACGGTGAGAACGATGATATTGGATTATTAACCACTAAAATGTTGCAATTTTATCCCAATATTGTTTTATATACAGGACATTGCACAGGAAAAAATGCTTGCAAATTATTTGGTCAATTCTTGAATAATAAATTTCATGTTTTTGCCAGTGGTGATGTTATTTATTTTTGATTATTACATCGCAGATTCAACTCACAAGTGCAATTTTCATGCAATTATGTTCTGTGTTTTCTAAAGCGTAAATTTATCAGTTAAACTTTTTTTTTTGTAATTTTGTTGTTATTAAAAATTTGCTACAATAGTGATGTCTTTAACAACTTTAAAAATTGATAATCAAATTTGCTACGTTGGTGGTTTTAGTAACGCAGAATATATTATTATTCAGCCAATTGGTAATAATAGTATTCAACTGGTTAAAAACGAAATTGATATAATAAAAAAAACAATCAACAAACCGTTTAAATTAGTTGCGCTAAATATTTTGGATTGGAATTTAGAGCTTACACCTTGGACAGCACCGCCAGTGTTTGGAAATATTGCTTTTGGCAATGGTGGCGAATCTACGTTGAAATTTATAACAGAAAAAATTTTGCCGATTGTTTTAGCAGAAAAATCAACATCTTGTAAAATCTTAATTGGCGGATATTCTCTTGCAGGTCTTTTCGCGTTGTGGGCAGGTTGCGTAACCGATTATTTTGATGGAATTGCTGCTTGTTCGCCGTCGGTATGGTATCCAAAATGGATAGAATTTGCCGCCAAAAACAAAATAAATGTTTCAAGCGTTTATTTAAGCCTTGGTGATAAAGAAGATAAGACCAAAAATCTTTTAATAAAAAAAGTTGGTGTTGCAATACTACATCAACACGAAATACTTTTGTCGCAAGGAATAAATTCTGTTTTTGAGTGGAATAGTGGAAACCATTTTACCGATTCTGATAAACGCACCGCCAAAGGTTTTGTTTGGCTTATGAAAAATTTGTAACTATAACATTATTTGAAAAATATTGATTATATGTTAGTTGTATATAAAAAAAAACACGAATTTAAAATCCGTGTTTTCTAAATTGTAAATATTAAAACTATGTTTGTTTAGAACGAGAACTGAGCTCTTACTTGTACAGCGTTGTATGTTTTGTGGTAGTCGCCGTGATGTTCTTGAACAACACCATAGTTTAGTTTCATATTAAAGTGTTTGGTGAAGAAGTAGTTAACACCAATTGTTAAATCGCCTTGGTTGCCGCCATCGTTAAGGTCGAGGTAATCATAACGAGCGAGAATTTCGAGATTACGAGGCGATGCGTTTTGGCAAAGACCAGTTTTCTTGTTGTAGTTTTGTTGGTCGCCAATAAGGAGATATGAGCATTGTGCAAGAATGCCACCTACATGGTAACGATTGTTGTTGAGTTCAAAACTTGCTCCTTGATAGTGTGTTTCAAAAAGAAATTTCTGTTGAATAAATATCAACTCAGCTTCGTAACGAGAATAATGCGTTCCATCAAAAGAAACTGCTGCACCATTAGAGCCATCGTGTAGAATATATCTTGGAGTATTTCCTGCTGTGGTAAATGTTTCAGGGAAAACACCAGTAAATGTTGCTGCATTTGGGCTATTTGTGTACATTGGTGCAACGCCAATATGAAGTACGGTGGTTTCGTCAATAATTGGACGGTAAATAGCTTTTGCCGAAAGGATTACACCTTGGTCAAATTTGCTATTACCGTTGTCGATGTTTCCATCAGAATATACGCCACCGTTGAAATTAAAATGGTCGGTGGTTAACAAATAAACCAAACCAATTTTACGTGCGGGACAAAGTGTGTTGTCAACTGTTGCATCATCAATAAACTTGTAGGCAAGTCCCAATGGTTTTAAACCGTAACCCATAAACACGTTTCCAAACTGTAAATGATGTTTGCTATTGAAATTGTATTTAATAAAAACATCACGAAAAGAAATTGCTTTTTTGTCAAAACATATTTCAATTTTATAATCCCAATTTTTTAGAAACGAACCCATTACTCCTAAACGAGTGTCGTTTATTGCAATACCATTATCAACATGGTCGGTTGCATATCTATTAAAATATGTACCAGCATCAATGTTGGTGCGACCAATGAGTTTGAGTGAAAAATCGTCATTTTCGGGTGTAATGGTAATTTGTGCATGCGACTGTGTTATTGCCATAGCCGCAATTGCTGTTGCTAAAAATGTTTTTTTTAAAAGTTTCATATTACGTTTTTTTTGTTAAAATTTATGATGCAAAGTTAAAAATTATTTTTTTTCTAATTGTGTTTAACCAACCATTTTTTCTAAAAGTGATATTTTACAATATAAATGTAGTTATTTTTTGTTTTTTTATATTCAAAGAGTTCATATAAACGATCTAATGCTACATCTATTGAATTTTTAATAATTTTTTTAATATGGCAATTTCATTTGATAGGGCGGACACGCAGTTCCGCCCCTACACATCATTCTATTTTGGGTGGGGATTATAAGAGTTGGCGAAAAGTCCAAGTCGCTTTTCGCCAACTTTTGTTCATAATATTGAAAATCACCATATTTTGTAGAGGCGGACCTATATGTGCTTGTCCGCATTGATGTCGATTCAATGAAATTGTCGTGTAATTTTAATTTTTTTTTACATTAAAATTCTTTTAGTGAAACTTTAATGTATAATTTTGTAACATTTTAAAGCGTTAATAATTTGTAGAAATTAACTAATAAAATAAAGTATTATGAAAAAATTATTGATTTTACTTGTTGCTATGATTGCTGTATCAACTATTTCTGTTGCGCAGAAACACGAATACGTCGACCTTGGACTTCCCTCTGGCACACTTTGGGCAACAACTAATGTCGGTGCTGATAATCCCGAAGATTATGGAGATTACTTTGCGTGGGGCGAAACAAAGCCAAAATCCGACTATTCTTGGGAGACCTACAAGTATGTTGGCAATTCAACAAAGTACAATGATTCAGACGGTAAGAAGACCCTCGACTACTCTGACGATGCCGCTTATCAAAACTGGGGCAGCGACTGGTGTATGCCGACTATAGAGCAATTAAAAGAACTGAAAGACCAATGCACATGGAAATGGACAACCCGCAACGGCAAGAACGGTTACTTAGTAACGAGCAAAAAGAACGGCAATACGCTTTTTCTCCCCGCCGCCGGTTACCGCAACGGCACGTCGCTCTACAACGTTGGCTCCTACGGCGACTACTGGTCGCGCTCGCTCAGCGAGTCGAGTCCGGGCTACGCGAGGTACCTCCGCTTCAATTCTGGCGGCGTGGACGACTATTGGGACTACCGCGGCTGCGGTCAATCCGTCCGTCCCGTGCGGTGCAGATAATCATGTGTATCTTTGAATTCATGATAATACCTATAATTTATGAAACGATTTATAATACTTACAATTTTACTCGCAGTATTGCCGCTTTTTGCATTTGCTCAGTCGCCTGAGCAAGTGGTGCG
>CALFIU010000056.1 GCA_937877455.1 uncultured Bacteroidales bacterium | reverse complement strand
GATTTCTCCAAGCGTGCGAACAAGACAAGAACAGAGGAAGTCTATTATCTGGACTCAGCCCGTACGTTTGTACTGCAAAGGAGTGAGAGGGTAGACTAATCTTTCAGCAGGTTTTCCAGAAAACTATTCAAGTCGTCGTCCAGGCCTTCCATGAGGTCTGGGTCGATGATGACAGTCTCATCGTCTACGAGATAGAGTTCTGCCACGGTTTCCTTGTCATCATCTTCCATTACCAATTCAACGACGTAGATTGTATTCACAATCTCATCATCCCATTTAATGCTGTTCTTTAAAGTAACACCTAAACAATGGTGCTCTTTTTCGATTTTTTGAAACAAGTACTCTTTTGAAAACATGATGTTTGTTTTTGTTTTAATTATTTATGAATTAAAGAATAATGTTCTACCATGTAATTACCGATATTTTGCACAAATATGTAGATTTTTTAGCACAGATGCTATGTTTTTAAAATCAGATTGTCTGACACAGCTGATCCATTTATTCTTTGATTCTGACTATCAGCGCATAAAACAGGACGCAGATAACACAAACTAAACTGATTTGCGCGGAATTAAATCTCTAACAACCTATTTGAACGCAGATAATTGATTTTTCAGCACGCTCAATTTATACAACCTTCTTGCGTCCTCCTCCTTCCAACGCACATTTCGATCTTCAATTGTTGCTGACATGCTTTTTCCGCAGGCACACCTGCGGTAAGCGAGTATAGGAATCACGCTCAACAGAAAAACAGAAATCACCGATTTTGTTTTTATGCGGCTACGTTTTTTTCCGTTTCAGTTTAGAGCGGCGTGTGCGGACGGTAACGGGTGAAATGGCAAAAATATTTGCAAGTTCTTCATCATTTTTCTTCAGAAAAACATCTGCAATAATGAAAATCTTATCACTGATTGTCAGCTTGTAATAGTCCTCAAAAATTGAGTCATTCCTATTCAATGCAAAGTAGTAAACACAATTTGCCCATTTGTCATCATACATTGTGATGGCCTGGTTTTGCTCAATCCGTTGATATATGGTTTTGCCCATTTCAATATACTCGTATTTTTGGATGTTGAGTTCATCAACCTTGTTTTTCAATGTGGTAATACGAGTTTTGTTGATGGCTATTGTTTGTGACAGATCGTTTTTTTGTGATGAAAGTGCTTGGTTTTCTGCTTCAAGCTCAATTATTTGTTTTTTGTAATTTTCTTCATTTGCTGTCATTGTCATTAAATCACTACATAACTGTGCGTTCTGGTTTTCTAATTTGAGGTCGTGCTCGCGGATTTTTTGCAACCGTACCTTATGAAATAAAATGATAACGGTTATTAATGCCATCAGCAGACTTATTATTGTGACAAACAGCATTTTTTGTTTATTATATTCTGCTTGTTGTTTTTCATAATCAAATTTTTTCTGTAGTTCGAGTAATCTTCGGTTTTCTTTTTCCTGAGACAGAAGAACCTGATTTTCAATTATTTTATCTGTCGCGTTCTTATATTGTTCAATATTATCGTTTTTATAATAGTAATCAGCCAGCAACGCATATGTTTCTTTTTTTGAGAGCAATGTTGGGTTGATTAAAGCTGAATCGCAATATTTTAGTACTTCTTTGTTTTGGTTTTCTATGGCATATATTCTGGCTAAATTCAGATATACTTCGGTTTGTCGTTTATATTTCAGTGCGCTTATGAAATATTGTTTTGCGGCAGAAGGATTATTTTGCATTATTGTCTGGCCTATATAATTGTATATAAAGTATTTATCTTCACTTTCGGCTTTGCCAGCAAGGGTTTCGCTTTGCTTAATGTAATAGGCAGTACTATCAATATTGTGCAACAAATAGTGTGTAATTGATAGATTCATTAACGCATACACTTTGCAATAGTTGTCGTTGAGTTTTTTTGCGTAGTAGTATTCTTTGTGTGCGCATTTAAGTGCCTCATCGGCCTCGGCAAATGTTCCGTTTATAAACGTTAAGCCTGAGTAAACTCTGTTCAGCAATCGGCAGTCGGTTGTTTTTTGTGCGTGCCGCTCAGCGTTTTTAAAAAGCGGCAACATTTTTACTGACACAGAGTCCTTGTTAACATAAATTGTTGATTTATAATAGTATGCGTATGCCAATTTCCGTGCATCATAATTGTCTGTATAGTATTTAATGCTGGCGTTTATTCCGTCGAAACTTTTAATAGAGTTTTCATTTCTATAACTGGCCGCAACTTTCAAAATATTGTAGTATGATGTTTCTTCCTCGCTTTCGGGCTCAATATTTTCTAACATTCTGATAGCAGAATCAACATTATTATGCCCTAAAAGCAGCGAGTCAACTGCTACAAGTTTATTATATCTAAAAGATTTTGGCGTGCAGGCAAAAATCAAAAAAATAACAATTGGAGCGAGTGCGATATTTACGTATCTCATGCTTATATCAGTAAGTTAGCTTGCAAATATACTTGTTTAAATCTGTTAAAGATAACGTTTTTTCTACCAAAAAAAGAGTGTTCCCCTGCGAAACAATAGAAAAACGATATATAATGCTAATTAACAAGCATTTAATTGGTCTTTATGCCTGTTTCAATATCGGAAAAAATGTTCCCATTTTACCCTTGCCGGTAACGCAAAAACCACGCAACACACTAATAACAAATGCTTTATGCAAAAATTGGCAGGAACAAATTTCAAACCACATTAGCAACCCTATGTTTTCTAATTATAGATTTACAACAACAAATTTTCAAAAAACTAATGATAATGATTAAGGCTTTTAAATTTTTAATGTTTGCAAGCATTTTGCTGATTGGTGATAGTGTTAAGGCAAAGAACACTATAGATGACCCACCGCAAAATATTACTTATCCGATTATGCACAGAAGTCCCAAACGTATCATTCCCGCTTCAGTTGCTTACAACGCCACTTCCACCACCCTTTCCGTGTGCTTCCCCACAGCAAGCGGTGGACGTGTTGAAATATACCGCAATAGCACACTTGTAGTGAGCGAAAACACTGCCTCCGGCACAGCATTCTGCTACATGCTAAACCAATACGGTACGGGCTTTTACTCGGTTGTTGTAAGAGTTGATGACACTATAGTTTACATCGAAACATTTGAAGTGGAATAAATTACAAACATCTAATCATTAAATATTTTAAAAATGAAAAAACAATTTTTTTTAGCAGTAATGCTTTGCTGCACAATGGGTGTAAACGCCCAAATCAAAGTTAACAACAACGGAAAGGTAATTATTGGAGTTGACCGTACTGATGACGATTTAAACAATGCTCTTTCAATGTCGGTTTTTGGGAAAGATGCAGGAACAATGCGCGCAGGAGCAAAATTAGCCTTTGGCGATTTTGGCAGACACCCCAACTACGGTTGGAATGTATTTATCGGAGAATTTGGCAATACCGATACCGACAAATTATGGCTACACGGAAAAAATGGTTTTTTTCTGACTTGCACAGGGCAACCTGAATACCGAACCACGTCTGTCAATAATTCAGGAAGTTATGTGGTTGCGTATTTTAACACAAGCGATAACGCATTTAGGTTTAACGTTCCTGTTTACACTAACAAAGGCTCACTTGTGGCATCTGACAAGCGATTTAAGAAAAACATTAAAGAGATTGGAAATGCAATGTCATCGCTAAAGAAACTGAACGGTGTAAGTTTCGATTATTTATCTGACGACAATGGCAAAACCGATAGCAAACCGGCACAATTAAATAGCAAACGCTCTGCCGCATTGCCCACTAAATCAGAAAATGCCGATGTGTCAAATATCGCATCATCAGACAAAGAGCAACGCGATGCCGAACTTATGGAACAATACGAGAAACTCCGTGCCGAAGCCGACCAAAACCATCTTGGGCTGATTGCGCAAGAGGTGCAATCGGTTTTTCCAAATTTGGTGAAAGAGGATTCAGCAGGCTATTTGTATGTTGACTACATTGGTTTGATACCGGTAATTATTGAAGCACTGAAAGAACAACAGTTGACAATAGATGCTCAGAGCAAGAAAATCAAAGAGTTGGAAAACAAAAAATATTTTACCGACCCGCGAGGCAATCAAAAGAAAGCATTTTCGCCAAATTCAGATGACGAAACAGAGAATTTGATTGAAGAAGACATTACCACCAACGCCTTCCTCTACCAAAACACCCCCAACCCGTTCAGCAGCGAAACCGAGATTAGATATTTCCTGCCCGAAAATGCCGGAAACGCCGTTTTATATGTATTTTCGCTCAACGGAAATCTTATGTTTACAAAGCCTCTGACCCAAACAGGCAACGGCGGCATAACAATCAGTAACAGCGAATTGGAAGCCGGAATGTACGTTTACACATTGGCAATTGATGGCGTTGAGGTGGATAGCAAGAGGATGATATTAACTAATGAATAAGAAGATATGAAATACAGAATTTTAGCAATAGTTTCATTTGTATTGGTAATGGCAACTGCAATAAGTTGCGATAAAAATAATGAAGAACCCGAATCGGATATAATTGTGAAAGAATATAATAATTATACACTACGGCTTCATTCTCCAAAAGATGAATATAGAACTGAGGATACTCTATTTTTAGACGTAGATAATGACGAAATAAATGATATAATGGTAGAGTTGGCACAAGCATCAGGAAATAACCCGTGGAAAAGTTTCCTCCCCTTGACAAACCTTATTATTGGTGGTTTATCAGGCGATCATATACTTTATGGCACAACGATAGACAATTCGATTCAATGGAATTTGGATGCACAATTTGGGACTTGGCTGTTTTCGGGGGGTAATGTTGACAATGTGTATTTGGCGTTTAAAAAAGTGACTGATTCCACAGTGAATTATGGTTGGATTTTACCAGCGATAGATAGCACGAATCCACGAATTCCTTCTGAGCAAACCCTTACAATAAAGAAAACCGCTTATTGTAAAACAAGCGGCAAGACAATTTTTGCAGGACAAGAGAAATGAAAACATTATTTATAGCTACAATGTTGGCATCACTATCAGGTTTTTGCCAGCATCCGTCAACCAACGGCAATTGGGAAAAAGTATTGAACGAGGAATTTAGTGGTAACCGATATTGGAAAAATAATCGCATTGACAATACGAACACAATGCGTGCATACTTCAGCGAGTGTGGTGTTACACATGGTGGCAAATACGAGCATCAAGTCTATACTCGAGAAAATGCCATATTCAAAAACGGCACTTTAGTATTAAAAGCTGAATACAACCCAAATACAACAAACTTTTGGACAGGTGGTTACGATACATATTACAGTTCGTATGATTACTTGTCTGGAGCGATTGAGTTTGTTCGACAATTCAAATATGGATATTTTGAAATTCGTTGCAAATTGCCAAAAGCAAACTATGGAAACTTTCCCGCTTTTTGGCTGTGGTCTGGGGGAAAACGATATAGTGAAATTGATGTTTTTGAACATACAATATGGACTGGTGAAGAACATAAAAATGGATACAAATCATTCACTGGCTCATATTACGATAGCAATGTACATGGGCATACGGTTGTAGCATACCAATTGTCTGACAACGAGCGACCATTGACCGAATACCATACATACGCTGTCAAATGGTTGCCTAAATCGTGTGTGTGGTATTTCGACGGCAGAATTATAGGTGAAGTTTATGAAGAAACAGAAATACCTGACGAGCCAATGCTACTAAAAGCCAATTATGCGATTGATAATTATCATGAGAACTCTGATAAATCAAAATTCCCCTTAGAAATGACAATTGATTATGTAAGAGTTTATCAGTTGAAATGCGATTGTAGCAAGAATGTAACACTCAGCACCAACGCACAACTGTCATCATATCAGCCGTCGGTTAAAAAGCATATTACAATTAAAGGCAGTGAACCACTGAAATTGTCAAAAGATTTGTCACTAATGGCTACCGATGGTGTTTCTATCGAAAGCGAATTTGAGGTGCCGATTGGCAAAGAGTTTAGTATTGATATAGTACAATGTACGGAATAGCAGCAATGAATCGGAATCGGGAAAGTATATCTACACTTTGGCGTATTCGACTGTTCTATCCTTTTGTGCATTCATAGTATCTGTATAGTGAGAGTGTTTTTCCGATACCGAATAAGCTATATTTTATGTTTCCAAAATATGAAATTAGAACAGATTCTATTTCATCTGCAGTGTTACAATGTTCGTAACGCATTAAAACACCATAATCTAAGCCGAATCTTCGTCTGAATTCCAAACCGGTTGTTAGTGTGTATGCCAAACGCCACAAAAAACGGCCTTCGTTGGGGATGGATACGCATAGTTTGCCGCCCGTTTTTAGTAAATCGTACGCTTTTTCTACAACCTCAGGCAGATTCAGTATATGTTCGAAACTTGCAATAGCAATTATTCTGTCGTATCGCATTTCACTTGAAATTTCGTTTATATCGGAATATATATGTCTGATTTTGTGTAAGTCAGGGCTATTTTTGTATAGTAGTTCAAATGGCTCTACGATATCATAAATCCGGGATTTTTCGTATTTGAGCTGATTAAGTGTTCCCGCACCAATTTCAAGAGTAACTGCATTTTCTGCGGTGGTATTTGCAACTTTTTTATGTAGCCAATTCTCTAATTTGCTTGATAATGAACTTCCTCTTGTTTTGCCTTTACGGTTTTCTTCGTAGTGCTTATTGTATATTTTTTTATATGCGTCCGGCAGTTCATTTCGTTGTTTCGGAAATTGGCTTATAGTAGTTTTACTTGCATTGCGTTTTTTTGTAGTAATTATGATTTTTCTCATATCATTGTTGTTGAAATTGTAATTACTCAAGTACTATTCCGGCATTGGTATTGTCATATCGCTAATAACTATTGTGCGAGGGTTGATAGCCGTATCTTCGATGTGTGTATGTGTAAGCTTAATGGTTTGTTTTTCAGCCCAATACTGCGATTTTTTCCAATCTCCATTTGATTGGTAAAATATTGTGTATCGTTTAGTTGGCGAGTAATAGAAAATATTTACCAATCAAA